>JAJRXB010000520.1 GCA_024276515.1 Chloroflexota bacterium | reverse complement strand
TCATTTTGAGGGGGCAAAAGGTGACTGTCACCTGCAAAGATAGTCGGAATTCGCGACCATCGTCTGGCACGACGTAGGCGACTCTTTACCTACAGCCCTACAGGTGACAGTCACCTGGGGCATCTACGGTTGTAGTATTAAAACACCCTCTAAAAGGGAACAACTCTACACAATTGGTATAACGCTACAATAAGCGATAGAGAATCGTCAGGAAGGGAGGTGAGGCAAACCCGGCGACCACAGAGGCCAATGACAAATCAGTTGGAGCGCAAAAATGTTTCCCGCAACCAGAAGGCTGCTACTCCGGTGCGGGAGGGAAGAGGGATTGTAGCCCCAAAGGAGGGAAATCTTATGTTCAAACGTTCCTTTTTGTCCGCATTGATCGTCAGCCTGTTGCTACTGACCGTGGCCGCCCAATGCGCCCCGCAGCCAGCCGCCCAGCCGGCCGAGGAAGGTCCGGCCAAACTCAAAGTGTTCGGGGCCTTCGCCACCCCCATCGAGGAGCCGTGGGACGGTGTCATCCACTCGGCGCTGCTCAATGCCGAGTCTGAAGGGCTGATTGACTACGACTACACCGACGACATCGGCTACGCCGGCGACATGGAGCGCGTGCTGCGCGAAGTGGCCGATCAACAAAAGCCCGACATCATCTTTGGCGACGCCTTTGGCAACGAAGAAGCAGTGCGCCGCGTGGCAGCCGATTACCCCGACATCGCCTTCGTCTTCGGTTCTGGCCTGGGGCCCTCGGAGCCCAACGTGTCGGTCTTCGACAACTGGATCCACGAGCCGGCCTACCTGCTGGGGATGCTGGCCGGCGGATTGACCAAGTCGAACACGGTTGGCGTGGTGGGTGGCTACCCGGTGCCAGAAGTCAACCGCCTCATCAACGCCTTCATCGCCGGGGCCAAAGAAGTCAACCCCGACGTCAAAGTGCTGGTCACCTTCATCAATAGCTGGTTCGACCCGGCAGCGGCCAAAGAAGCCGCCCTGGCCCAGATCGACGCCGGGGCCGATGCACTCTACGCCGAACGATTTGGCGTCATCGAAGCGGCTGCCGAGAACGGTCTGTGGGCCTTCGGCAACATGAGCGACCAAAACGAGTTGGCCCCCGACTACGTGGTCAGCAGCGCGGTGTGGAACATGAACCCCACCGTCCAATACGTCATCAAGCAGGTGCAGAGTGGCGCCTACACCGCCCAGGACCTGAAAGACTTCAGCATGATGGCCAAGGGTGGCGCCAGCCTGGCTCCCTTCCACGCGACGGAGAGCAAGCTGCCCCCCGATCTGATAAAGATGGTGAAAGAACGAGAAGAGCAAATCAAGGCCGGGCTCTTCCGCGTAGACATTGACGAAGCACAACCGGAGGCAGTCAACTGAGAACCGCCCCCCACAGGTTTGAAACCCACGGGAGGATGCGGATCGCCTCTTGCTCTCGTCGGGTCTGAGACCCGACGAGAGCGGCAAATCAAAGCGACTCTGGCCGGGATTGGGGGATCAGGGGAATAACCTCCCAAATCCCCTGATCTCGGCCCAATAAATCAGAAGGTATCTATGCACGCAATCCAGATGCGGGGCATCACCAAGCGTTTCGGCCCCGTCGTGGCCAACGATCATATCAACTTCGACCTGGAGCAGGGTGAGATCCACGCCCTGTTGGGCGAAAACGGCGCTGGCAAGACCACGTTGATGCGCATCCTCTATGGCCTGTACCACGCCGACGAGGGCGAGATCAGAGTCGACGGGGAGGTGGTGCACATCGCCTCGCCCAAAGACGCCATCCGCCTGGGGATCGGTATGGTCACTCAGCACTTTGCCCTGGTGCCAACGCTGAGCGTGGCCGAGAACGTGGTGCTGGGTTACACCGACGGCTTTCGCGTAGAGCCACAAGCCGCGCAACAACGGGTGGCCGAAGCGGCCGCCCGCTTCGGCATCGAGGTAGACCCGGCAGCCCTGGTCCGTCACCTGTCGGTGGGGGAACGGCAGCGGGTCGAAATTCTCAAGGCCCTGTATCGAAACGCCCGCATCCTCATCCTGGACGAGCCGACGGCCGTCCTCGTCCCCCAGGAAGTGGAGGTTTTGTTCGAGACGCTGGAACGGCTGCGCCAGGGTGGGCTGTCGGTCATCTTCATCAGCCACAAACTATACGAGGTGATGACCGTCTGCGACCGCATCACCGTGCTGCGCGATGGCCGGGTGGTGGGCACGGTAGACAAGGAAGCCACTTCGCAGGCCGAATTGGCCCGCATGATGGTCGGGCGCGAGACGTTCGGCGTCACCCGGCAGGATGGTCGGCCTCAAGGCCCGGTGCTATTGCGCATCGAAAACTTGAGCGCCCTCGATCAAAAGGGACTGCCCGCCCTCAAGGAGGTGACGTTGGAGGTACGGGCCGGCGAGATATTGGGCGTGGCCGGCGTGTCGGGCAATGGACAGACGGAACTGTCACACGTGCTGGCCGGCACGCTCAAGCCCACCGAAGGCCGGGTGCTGGTGGGCAACGAGGACCTGACCGGGGCCGACCCGGCCCGCATCTCCGCCGCCGGGGTGGGCCGCATCCCCGAAGACCGGCACGAGGGGGTCATCGGCGAGTTGAGCGTGGCCGAGAACCTGGCGTTGGAATATCTGGACGAGTTCGTCAAGGGGGGACGACTGGACCATCGGCGCATTCGCCAGCACGCCGAGCGTCTCATCGCCGAGTATCAAATTAAAGCCTCGCCCACCGACCGCACCCGCACTCTCTCCGGCGGGAACATGCAAAAGGTCATCCTGGCCCGCGCCCTGTCGCGGAACCCCCGGGTGGTCATCGCCTCACAGCCGACCCGGGGCCTGGACGTGGGCGCCACCGAGTACGTGCGGAGCAAGTTGTTGGAGCAGCGTGATCGGGGAGCAGCCGTGCTATTGCTGTCGGAGGACCTGGACGAGGTGCTGGCCCTTTCAGACCGCATCGCCGTCATCTACGAAGGACGCATCGTGGACGTGCTCCCCGCCAGCGAAGCCGACGTAGAGCAATTAGGACTGATGATGTCAGGTGCCAGGGAGGGGACCAGTGCTAGGGTTTAAAATTGAACGGGCCGCCGCACCCATCTGGATGCGATCGCTGATTCCGGTGATCGCCATTCTGGTCACCTTCATTCTGACCGCCACCCTGGTGATCATGGCCGGGGCCAATCCACTGGAGGCGTATCGTTACTTTTTGATCGCCCCCCTGTCGAGCCAGGTGAGCGCCCTCGAAGTGCTGGTCAAATCCACGCCACTGCTGTTGACCGGCGCGTCGGTGGCCTTTGCCTTCGCCGCCGGCTACTGGAACATCGGCAGTGAGGGACAGCTTTACGCCGGAGCCATCGCCGCTGCCTGGTTGGGGATCATCCTGGAGGGAGTGCCCTCGGTGGTCGCCATCCCACTGATGCTGGTCGGCGGCTTTGCGGCCGGGGTGTTGTGGGCGCTACCCCCGGCGCTGCTCAAGGTGAAGCTGGCGGTGGACGAAGTGGTGACCACCCTGCTGCTCAACTCCGTCATCCTTTTCATCGTCAGCGCACTGCTCAACGGCCCGTGGCGCGACCCCGTCTCTGGCTGGCCGCAATCGCCAGAGATCGCGGCCAGCACCGTCTTCCCCAGGCTGATCCCACGTTCGCGCCTGCACCTGGGGTTCATCGTCGCCCTGCTGACCATCGCCGCTTTGTGGTTCATCCTTTCGCGGACGGCGTTGGGGTTGAAGATGCGGGCTGCCGGTCTGGGCCAGGAGGCCGCCCGCTTCGCCGGGGTGAACGTGGAAAACACGATACTGACCGCGGCCCTGGTCAGCGGCGGCATCGCCGGGCTGGCCGGCGTGGGCGAGGTGGCCGGCATCCATTTCCACCTGATCGAGGCCATCTCTCCCGGCTACGGCTACACCGGCATCATCATCGCCACGTTGGGCGGGCTCCACGCAGTGGGTGTGGGCCTGGCCGCCATTTTCATCGGATTGATTGACACCGGGGCGCAGACGGTGAGCCGAGCCCTGGGCGTACCGGTCTACCTGGGTGACGTAGTGCAGGCTACCCTGCTGCTGGTGACGCTGGGCTTGTTTATTTTGCAAAACTACCGAATCAAGAGGGCTTGATGGATATATTCCTGATCGGACTCATCGCCGCCACGCTACGGGTAGCTACCCCGCTGCTGCTGGGGACGCTGGGAGAACTTTTTGCCGAGCGGGCTGGTATCCTGAATCTGGGCATCGAGGGCACGATGTTCTTTGGAGCCTTCGTCGGCTTCGTCGTCGGCGGGGCGACCGGGTCCCTGTGGCTGGGAGTGGTGGCAGCCATCGTGGCCGGCATATTGTCGGGCCTGCTGATGGCCTTGCTGTCGGTGCAATTGGGGGTGAATCAGCACGTGTCGGGTCTGGGCATCACCCTGCTGCTGGTAGGGCTGTCGCTCTTCGGCTTCCGGCTCGTCTACGGTGAGCCGCGCGTCCCGCCGGCCATCGAGCCCTTCGGCCGACTCTCGCCCTTCGGCCAAACGCCCATCCTGGGTCCACTCTTCGATCAATACGCCCTGACCTACATCGCCTTTGCTCTGGTGCCTGTGGTGTGGTGGCTGTTGTATCGCACCAGCTTCGGCCTGCAAATCCGGGCGGTGGGCGAAAACCCCGAAGCCGCCGACGCGGCCGGGGTGAACGTGTTCCTGACCCGCTACCTGGCGCTGGTCGTCGCCGGCGGGCTGATGGGAGCCGCCGGGGCGTTCTTGTCGCTGGCCCAGTTGGGAGCCTTCACCTACGGCATCATCGCCGGCCGGGGATGGGTGTGCATCGCGCTGGTCATCTTCGGCAATTGGGACCCGGTGCGGGTGTTGTGGGGCGCACTGCTTTTTGGCGGCGTCTTCGCCCTGCAGCTTCGGTTGCAGATCACCGGCCTGCAACTGCCCTACGAAACTTTTCTGGCCTTGCCTTACCTGGTGACGATCCTCGCCCTGGCTATCGCCGGGCGCAACGCCGCCTATCCGGCCGCGCTGCTCAAACCATACAAGCGAGAGTAAGGACCAGACATCCTCTTTAGCCTGTGAAGATGCCTGGCGGAGCCGCTCTCCCCACAATGACCGATTCTCACAAATCGCTTTTCCCCGCCTACCTGGCACTCGGCGTCGGGGTCCTCAGCCTGGGCTTCGCGGCCATTTTCGTGCGCTGGGCAAACGCGCCGGGACCCGTCACCAGTTTCTACCGCCTGGCCATCGCCGTCGTCCTGCTCGCCTGGCCCTTCTACCGGCGAGTTAAAGCCAGAGGGAACCTGCCGTGGTCAGGGCTCCAAATTGCGGTGCTCGGCGGATTGTTCTTTGCGGGCGACCTGGCCTTCTGGGCGACCGGCGTCATCCTGAGCGGCGCAACCAATCCCACGCTGCTGCTCAACACCGCGCCCCTGTGGGTGGGACTGGGCGCGCTGATCCTCTTTCGGGAACGGCTCAACACCACGTTCTGGGCAGGCCTCTTGCTGGCGATGGCCGGCGCCCTCGTCATCCTGGGCCTCGATAGTCTGCGCGCCCTGTCGCTCGGAGTGGGGACGTTGTTTGGCCTGCTGGCCGGTATCTTCCACGCCGGTTACTTTCTCACCACGCAGCGAGGCCGGGAAACCCTCGACGCGCTCACCTATTTCTGGCTGGCTGCGGTCAGCTCTACTTTCGGGTTGCTCGTCGTCAGCCTGGCACTCCGCCAACCTCTCACCGGCTACTCTACCTTCACCTATCTCAACTTTCTCGCGCTGGGGCTGGTGCCCCAGGTCTTCGGCCACCTCTCCATCAACTACGCTCTGGGTCACCTGCCGGCCTCCATCGTCGCGCCGACGTTGCTGGGCCAGCCGGTGGTGACGGCCATCCTGGCCGGGCCACTGCTCGGCGAGGGATTCTCTCTATGGCAGGTCGTTGGCGGTATCTCCGTGCTCGCCGGCGTGTATATAGTGCACCGC
The DNA here is from genome assembly GCA_024276515.1 of Chloroflexota bacterium. Lineage (GTDB taxonomy): Bacteria > Chloroflexota > Anaerolineae > 4572-78 > NAK82 > JAJRXB01. Next base: position 11,306 of record JAJRXB010000520.1, on the reverse strand, counting down.
AGTCGGCTCAAGAAATAAAGCTGCCGTTACTACTCAGAGCGTGTCTGAAAATTCGGGATTAGGCGTCCGTAGTAGCGACTCACCTGCACTGCGCCGCAGTACGGTGCAAGTGTTAGTCGTTGTTTGACCCAATAATACCTAAAACCAACGACCGAAGTCGCCACTACGAGTATTTTTCAGACACGCTTTCAGGTGCCAGACACTTTTGGCAGATAACTTGAGCCAAAATCAGGTTGTACGCGCTATCAACCTGGCAAAAAGACGGCTTTATAAGTGCCTGGCACCTATGCCTGATATGTCTCTCCTCCAACACATCGACCAACTCGAAATTTACTTCAACCGACGCGAACCCCAGATTTTGGCCTTTCTGCCAGAAGAGAGTCGTTTTGAGCGCCTGCGCCGGGAGGCCAGGTCCCTGCCAGATCGCTACCCCCACGCGGAAGCGCGCCCGCCATTGTACGGCATCCTGGTGGGCGTCAAGGACATGCTTCACGTGGAGGGCTTTCCGACGCGCGCCGGCAGTCAACTGCCGCCCGAGGTGCTCCGAGGTCCCGAGGCTGAGTGCGTCACCCGCCTGAAGCGAGCGGGCGCGCTGATTCTGGGCAAAACCACGACCAGCGAATTCGCCTACTCTGCCCCCACCCCAACCCGCAATCCCCATCACCCAGAGCACACCCCCGGCGGCTCCAGCAGCGGGTCGGCGGCCGCCGTAGCAGCCGGATTGTGTCCGTTGGCCCTGGGCACTCAGACCACCGGCTCCATCATTCGACCGGCCGCCTTTTGCGGCGTGGTCGGCTTCAAACCCAGCTACGACCGCATCTCCAGAGCCGGCCTCATCCCCCTGGCCCCGTCCGTTGATCACGTGGGCTTTTTCACGCTCGACGTAGCCGGAGCTGCCCAGGCCGCCAGCCTGTTGTGCAACGATTGGCAGCCCCTCGACCCTCCCCGGCGAAAGCCGGTGCTCGGGATCCCTGAAGGCCCCTACCTGGCACGGGCCTCAAACGAGGGGCGCAGCCACTTCGAGACCGTTTGCCGGCGACTGGCCACCGCCGGGTACGAAGTCAAATCTGTCCCCGCCATGCCCGACTTTGAGGCCATCGCCACCCGCCACAACCTGATGTTGGCCGCCGAGGCAGCCCAGGTCCACGCCGGGTGGTTTGCAGCCTACGGCGAGCGTTACCACCCCCAAACCGCCGAAATGATCCGGCGCGGCCAAAAAATCTCCGCCGCGGCCCTGAATCGAGCGCGGGAGGGGCGCAGGCAATTACGCGCCGAACTGACCGCCCTGATGGACGCCTACGGTCTGGACCTGTGGCTTTCCCCGGCCGCCCCCGGCCCGGCCCCCAAAGGCCTCGACAGCACCGGTGATCCGGTCATGAACCTGCCCTGGACGCACAGCGGTCTGCCCACCCTCACCCTGCCGGCCGGGAAGAATCCCGCCGGACTCCCTTTGGGCCTGCAAGTGACCGCCCGCTGGTACGCCGACGAGGACCTGCTGGCCTGGAGCGCCACGCTGGAGCAGGTCTTGCAAGAGAACGAACCTGCCCCCTCGGCCCGCCGGGGCGAGACAAAAAACGCTGGGTGGTGGTTAAACTGTAAGTGACGGGGGATGTCATTGCGAGCGAAGCGACACTTGCACCGCACGCAAGTGCAGGTGAGCAATCTCCGGCTTGCAATACAGGGATTGCTTCGTCCGTTTCACTCCCTCGCAATGACATATCACTTACTTTTCTACCACTACCAAACGCCGGAAATATAGGGGCGAACTTGAGTGTTCGTCCCGAGTCGGCATTGACACCGACGCAAGCCTATTGTATAATGTTGCGCAATTGAGAACAAACGAATAAATCCCCACCTGATTGGCCACAAGCGGCCACAGATAGCACGGCTAAAGGTGGCGGCAAATGACACCCCAACGCTCGGCAAACGTAGACCACGACAACGTCTCGTCAGCATCCTGGTTCCGATTCTCCGGTTGCAGAGGTTGTGGTGTTTTTCGTTCCAGGGAAAGCAGGCTTTCTGAGAAAGCCCAACCCAAGAAAGGAGGTGCAACGCAGAAATCTCCAGCCCGGGTGAAAGCCCATCGTAAGCACAGGATCCTACGCTGACGACGAAGCAGCCCAGGGATCCCAGCCAGTTTGCAGGCGACAGACACCTTGTCTGTTCTCCGCAAATGTACCGGATTCGGCATCCAAGCGCACAGCAATCAAACGAGGAGGAGTCGCAATGGGCAACAAACTCTCATTCTTATGGAAACGGAGCCAGAAAGGGCTAGCGCTGATCTTAGGCCTGCTGCTGGTATTGAGCCTCGTCGCAACCCAATGTGCACCAGGAGTGCCAGGGGCAGGGAAGAAGGAGACGGTGAAGATCGCCTTTATTGGCCCACTCACCGGCGGGAACGCCGGCCCGGGCCTCGGCGGTCGGAATTCCTTCCTTCTCGCTGTCAAAGAGAGAAACGAAGACCCCAACACCAAATATCACTACGAGGTTGTGGTAATCGACGACGAGTGCAAGCCCGACGTCGGCGTGCAGGCAGCCCTCAAAGCGGCCAGCGACCCGGAGATCATTGCGTCGGCCAGCCACTACTGCTCTATGGTGGCCATCTCCACAGCCGACACATTCCACAACCACGGCCTCCCCTCGATGGTCTGGGGCGCAGTTCTCCCAGACATCACCTACGGCAACGATTACGTGGAGATCACCCGCGTCAACGGAACTCAGATCAACCAAAACGAGTTCCACGCCAAGATGATGTACGACATGGGCTACCGCACCGTCTCAATTCTCCACGACACCACCGACTACGGTCGAGGCCATCTTAAGTATTTTAGCCAGGCGTGGGAAGCTCTGGGAGGGAAGATCCTGTCGGTCCAGGGTGTGAACGTGGATCAGGAAGATTACACCGCCGAGCTGACCAAGATCAAAGCCGAGAACCCCGATTTCATCTACTTCGGTGGCCTGACCCCGTCGGGCATCTCCATCAGAAAACAGATGGTCAAGCTGGGCATCGACGCCCAGTTCAATGGCACCTCGGGCATCAAAAATGAGGCGTTCAACGAGGCCCTGGGGCCAGATGCCGAAGGCGTGATCTGCTTCCTCGAAGGGGCTCCCATCGATGAATTGCCCGGCGGCAAAGAATTCCTGGCGAAATACGAGGCCGAAGGGTACGAAGAGCCCCCCGAAGCCTACGGGCCTTTCGCCTACGTGGCCGCCCAATTGATCATCGACGCCATCGAAAAGGTGGGGCCGGACCGGGCCAAGGTTGCCGAAGAGCTGGAGAAAAACACCAAAGATCGAGACACCATCATCGGCAAAGTCACCTTCGACGAGTACGGCCAAAACATTGTCCCCCTCATCACCGCTTACGTGAGCCAGGACGGCAAGTGGGTCTCCTGGAGCAAGTCTGAGTATGCCAGCGGTAAGAGGAGCCTTGTTCCCCCGAAGAGCAAATAAAGAATAATCCAGCAGAAAGAGAGAGGGACGAGACGACAGCGGACCATCGCCATCGCCCCTCTCCCTACGTCTTCGTAGCGGCGAGGCATTCCCAACATCGGGTTTGCCAGGCCAGGCTCCGTTAACGGACGAGAGTCTTCGCAACGCAAGGCTTGGGCCGAAATGCCTCGCCCCTACTCCCCAAAAATCTATGAGACAGACCGCTGGTAGTCCCGACGTTGAGTGTTGGTGGCGAAGAGGAGGCAAAGCCCTCGCGCTCCCAAACATCATCAACGCTCAACGAGGAGACTACCAGACCGCTAGGGAAGGAAAAGGCGTATGACATTTCTGGATATGTTGCTCCAACAGTCTATTAACGGCCTTATGCTGGGGATTATGTACTCCCTGGTGGCAGTAGGCTTCACCCTCTATTTCGGCGTCCTCGACGTGATCAACTTTGCCCACGGAGACTTTTTTATGCTGGGCAGCTTTATGGCCCTGGTTCTCTACTCAATCGCCGAGGCGGCCGGTTGGGCAGGGAACACGTTCCTGGTGGTGATCTATCTCTTCATCGGCTCGATGATCCTCACCGGCGTCGTCGGGGTGGCCACGGAGAGGCTGTGCGTCAAACCGGTGAGCAAAGCCCCTATGCTTATCAGCCTTCTGGTTACTCTGGGCCTGGGCATCGCCATCCGGGAGGCGGTCAGAATCCTCTACCCCCGAGGCTCCGACCCGAAAGGGTTCCCGACGCTGCTGCCTCAAGGAGCCTTCAACCTGGGAAGCATCGTGATAAGATACGAGAATCTCATCATCTTTGGCCTGGGTATCGTTGTTATCATCGTAGTGAACTTTTTGATCAACAGGACCAAGATGGGATCAGCCATCCGAGCCGTAGCCCAGGACGGTGAGGCCGCAATGATGATGGGGGTTGACCTCGACCGAACCATTGACATCACTTTTTTGATCGGCTCTGCCGTTGCCGCCGTGGCCGGTATTATGAATGGCTTCTATTACGGAAAGACTATGTTCAACATAGGGGCTATGATGGGGGTCATTGGCTTCTCGGCTGCCGTCATCGGAGGGTTGGGCAACATCTATGGGGCCATTGTCGGGGGCATCCTCTTTGGTCTGCTGGAGACGTTCGCTGCCGCCGTTCTCCCCTATGGTGCCGAGAACAAACGAGTCTTCGCCTTTCTCATCGTGATCCTCTTCCTGGTGTTCAGGCCCACCGGCATCCTGGGCGAAAAAGTTTACGAGCGGGTATAGTGGGGGAGGTATAGCATGGCAGACGAAAATCAACGAAGCCAGACGGGACCCCTGAAAACAGTCACAGTCCTGGGAATAGAAGTCGTCATCTACGCCCTCTTTCTGGCATTGCTCCTTATGCCGGGAGGAGAGATTCTGATCGTCGAAGTCCTCCTCCTGCTCGCAGCTCTCTTCTACCTGCGCCGTAACCCGGCTCTGAGGACACAAATCCAGGAGCTATTTGCGGCCAACGCCAGGGCTGCCTGGATCGGGGGCATAGCTATGATGCTGCTGGTCCCCTTCTTCGTAGCCTCCAGCCCTTACTGGCTCTTCATCATCATTATAGCCGGGCTTTTTCTGGTGGCATGTCTCGGTCTCAACCTCCAGCTAGGGAGCACAGGGATGGTAAACCTGGCCCCTGCCGCTTTTTACGCCGTTGGCGCCTACACCGCCGGACTCCTGGCCCTCGGCTGGGGTTTGCCGGCCTGGATCACCCTGCCGGCGGGGGCGATTATGGCCGGCCTTTTCTCGGCCTTCCTGTTCATCCCCGTCCTCAAAACCACGGGTCACTACCTGGCCCTGGTGACTCTCGCCTTTCAGTTTATGGTAACCATCCTGCTGGACAATATGGAATGGACAGGCGGCCCCCAGGGCTTGAAAAACATTCCCCTCTTCTCCATTGCCGGCTACTCCTTCAACACCGACATCAACCTGGGCTTCATCGTGCTGCCTGCCTACGCCAACTTTTACTACCTTATGCTTCTGATTGTGGCCGCCGTGGGAATAGCCTCCCTGCGCATCTACAACTCGTGGGTGGGAGTCACCCTCTCGACGATCCGGGACGACGAGATCGCGGCCCAAACGTTCGGGGTTCAGGTGAACCGATGGAAGCTCATCATCTTCTCCCTGGGGAACTGCTTTATCGGTCTGGCCGGAGCTTTCTATTCTCACCTGGTCGGGTTCATCTCGCCCCCCAACTTCGCCTTCGACAAATCGCTGGTCATGGTGTCCGTCGTCATCCTGGGAGGCATGGACAACGTCTTCGGAGTCGTCCTGGGCTCCCTGCTGCTCATCATCCTGCCAGAGAAGCTGCGAGTGGTGCAGGAGTACCGCTTCCTGATCTACGGGGTTGTGTTGATCGTCATGCTGATCTTCCGCCCCAGGGGACTTCTTCCCTTCAAACCCAGAGATTTCTCGGATCTGGTCGAGGCGGCAAAACGGAAGAGAGCGATCCCCGCCGGCAGCGAAGCCGCAGAGGGAAGGGCATAATGGAGAACAATCGCATTTTCTGGACAAAAGACCTATCCATCTCCTTCGGCGGGCTGGTGGCCGTAGACCACGTGAACATAGACATCGCCCGTGGCGAGGTTCTGGGGCTGATCGGCCCCAACGGGTCGGGCAAGACCACCATTTTCAACATCATCACCGGGATTTACACCCCCACCGACGGAGATTTCTTCTTCGAGGGAGAATCCTTGCTGGGCAAACCCCCTTACGAGATTGCCCGCAAAGGGATTGCCCGCACCTTTCAGATCAGCCGGCTTTGCCTGGACCTGTCGGTATTGGACAACGTCTTCATCGGCATGCACTACCGACAGAAGCACTGGCTCATAGACGCCGTCTTCCGCCGGGACCTGCTGGCGCGTGAGGTCAGCGAGGCCCGTGACAGAGCGTTCAGCCTGCTCAGCGTGTTCAACAAGGAGCTGGTGGGGCTGGCCGGAGTGCCCGTGGGCGCCCTTCCCCAGATTGACCGTCGCCGGGTGGAGATCTGTCGGGCGATGGCGATGGAGCCACGGCTGCTGCTGCTCGACGAACCCTCAGCGGGCATGACCCTTGAGGAGATGACGGAACTGATGGAAGACATCAGGAAAGTGCAAGAGGAGTCGAAGGAAATCTCCATTATCATCGTCGAACACGACATGACGGTGATCCGTTCCATCAGCGACCGGGTGGTGGCCCTCAACTATGGGCGCAAAATCGCCGAGGGAACCTGTGAGGAAGTCTCTCACAACACCGAGGTTCGAGAAGCCTACCTGGGGAAGCGAGGGATAAAGATATGACAGAGACGCTCCTGACATTGGATGATGTGACCACTGTCTACGACCACATCGAGATGCTCCGTCACGTCAACGTGCAGGTGGAGAAGGGAAAGGTCGTCTGCCTGCTAGGTCCTAACGGAGCGGGCAAGTCAACCCTCATCAAAGCTATCCTGGGGCTGGTAAAAATCGTCAACGGGACCATCACTTTCAATGGAGAGGACATCACGGGAGAAAAGACCCACAAGATCATTCGGAAGGGGATCGCCATCGTCCCTGAGGGAAAGCGAATTTTCCCCAAGATGACCACCGTTGAGAATCTGCGCATGGGAGCTTTCATCGAGCAGGATGAGCAAGTCATCGAGGAGCGTATGGAAAAGGTCTTCCAGTTGTTCCCTCGCCTCAAAGAGCGGGCCCACCAAATAGCCGGGACTATGTCCGGCGGCGAACAATCTATGTTATCCATCGGGCGCGGCTTGATGAGCAGTCCCCAACTGATGATTTTCGACGAGCCTTCTCTGGGGTTGGCCCCTATCCTGGTCGAACAGAACTTCGAGACAATTCAGAAGATCAACGAAGAAGGGACTACCATTTTCCTCGTCGAACAGAATGCCAGTCTTACCCTGGAGATCGCCTCTTATGGATATGTCCTTCAGAAAGGGAAGGTTGTCGCCGAAGGCACGGCCGAGCAACTTATGCAAAGTGAGGTCATCCAATCGGCCTACCTTGAGTCCTGAGAGACTGTCTGAAAGGTGGCTTCTGGGGCAACTCTGTCATTCTGAGCCGCCCGAAGGGCAGCGAAGAATCTCCATTTTGTAACCTTGCTTTTTTCTGTCGTCCTGAATATAATGTTTTCCAGTCATTAGAATTATCCGGGTCACCACATCGGCGACTAGTGCATCAAGGCGTAAATAAGGGCCTGGTTACGAAGCAAGCGTCTTGCCCTTGTACTTGCTCAAAGCGGGTCTGCCTGCCGAAGTGCCCGGCACGGGTGCACCTGGGGTGCGGCACAGGTGCGACCCGCGTCTTTGACGGGCCGGAACCGTCGGGTCACAGACCCGACGGGAGCAGAAACCAGGCAACTATTTACGCCCAAAAGCACCAGCAACAAGGTTACGCTACACAGGCCATTGAAAGTACTTGCAACGGAGCAAGGTGACTGTTTGATACATCTCCCTCAAAGCATCTTCCAGCACGTATTGTTTTCTCCACATCCTGAGGGGATAACGGCCTGTTTGGTGTAACCTTGTTTTTATTAGGACCTGGACTCTGGCGAATCGAGGAGTGAGGTATGCCACACCACCCTGGCCTGTCGTCCACCTGTGCCGCCCCCCCTGGCCCGCTGGCGCGAGCCAGGACGGGCAGGGGCACCCGTGCCGGGCACTTCGGCAGGCAGGACAGGCATTCGCTCCCTATCCGCTGATAATCGTCTGCCACCAACCTTTTTCTCTCAAGGTAATACCAATTGCCTGTTGAAAGGCGGTGTTTTCTGCCCGCGCCGGAATAGGGATTCTGGCGCTGCGGGGTGTTCATTGCCCCCATCTCGTAGCCCCTGAATCCCCATTCCGGAGCGATTCCCCCCTCAGCGATGGAAGGAGATTTCACTCAGTCTGTCATTGCGAGCCGCGTTTTTCGCGGCGACCTGTGCCCCGAACGGGGTAAGCAATCTCAGAAATGCGAGAAGAAGATTTACCCCGTTCGGGACACAGATTGTAGCCTGCAGAGAGGGTTGGGTAGTTACAGGACAATGCTTATTTCAGGAGGAAATGCGATGGAGCCAAACGCAAGCGTTCAGACGACAGAAGGGGCGACCGCTTCGGCGGATGGGCACGAAGCCTTAATCGCCGAGCTGAAGGAGCAGCGAGAAAAGATCAAACAGGGGGGTGGCCCAAAACGAATCGAGACCCAGCACGCCAAGGGCAAACTCACCGCCCGTGAGCGGGTCGCCCGTTTATTGGACGAGGGAACTTTTCAGGAGATAGATGCTTACATGACCCATCGTCACACCGACTTTGACATGGACAAACAACGCTACCCGGGCGACAGCGTGGTGACAGGCTTTGGCAAGATCAACGGGCGACCGGTGTGCATATACGCCCAGGATTTCACCGTGCTGGGCGGCTCTTTTTCGGAGGTGCAAGGCCAAAAGGTGGCCAAAGTAATGGACATGGCGCTGGAATCGGGGGTGCCGGTCATCGGTCTCAACGACTCGGTCGGCGCGCGCATTCAGGAAGGAGTTTACAGCCTGGCGGCCTACTCCGAACTCTTCTGGCGCAACACCCAGGCCAGCGGCGTTATCCCGCAGATCAGCGTGATGCTCGGCCCGTGCGCCGGCGGGTCTGTCTACTCCCCCGGTCTCACCGACTTTGTGATTATGACCAAAGGCACCAGCCACATGTTCATCACCGGGCCGCAGGTCATCAAAACCGTCACCCGCGAAGAGGTAGACCTGGAGACGCTGGGCGGTGCGATGACACACAACACCGTCAGCGGCGTGGCCCACTTCGCCGCCGACGACGAAGGTCACGCCCTGGAACTGACTCGCACCCTGCTCAGCTATCTGCCGTCGAACAACGCCGAGCCGCCCCCCGCCCTCGAACCGACCGACGACCCCTGGCGCATGGACGAGGAGCTCAACACCATCGTGCCCACCGACCCCGGCGAAGCCTACAATATGAAGACGATCATCCGCAAAGTCTTCGACCTGGACAGCTTCTTTGAGGTGCACCGAGATTTCGCTCAAAACGCCATCGTCGGCTTTGCCCGGCTGCACGGACAGGTGGTCGGCGTGATCGCCCAGCAACCGATGATCCTGGCCGGCGTCATAGACATCGACGCCTCCGACAAGATCGCGCGCTTCATCCGCTTCTGCGATGCCTTCAACATCCCCCTGGTCACCTTCATCGACTCGCCCGGCTTTATGCCCGGCGTGGCCCAGGAACACGGCGGCATCATCCGTCACGGAGCCAAAATCGTCTACGCCTATTCCGAGGCGACGGTCCCCAAACTGGCCGTCGTCACCCGCAAGGCCTACGGCGGAGCCTACATCGTGATGAGCAGCAAATACATCCGCACCGACCTGGTCCTCGCCTGGCCCACGGCCGAGATCGCAGTGATGGGCGCCGAGGGAGCGGTCAACATCCTCTACCGCAAACACCTGAAAGCCGTGGCAGATCCAGAAGCGGAGCGTGCGCGCCTGGTGGCCGAGTTCCGTGAGAAGTTCTCCAAGCCCTACAGAGCCGCCGCCAGCGGTCACATCGATGATATTCTCATCCCGGCCGAAACGCGCCCTCGTCTCATCGCTGCCCTGGAACTGCTGCGCGACAAGCAGGTGACACTGCCACCCAAAAAGCATGGGAATATGCCGCTATGACAGAATTTGGGATGTAAGCGTTCACCCCTCCCTGACAGGGAGGGGCCGGGGGAGGGTGGCATCTCGCCCGGAGAGAGATTCCGTCCCGGACGCAGGGGGGTTCTCCAGCGTCCCCGCCACCCCCACCCCAACCCTCCCCCTACGAAGGGGAGGGGGTGAACGCTTACTTTGGGATTTGAGATGGGAGGTGTTACTTTGTCTGACATAATTTTGCAGGGGCTGCAGCTCAGCGCGATGGGAATAAGCCTCACCTTTGCCGCCCTGGGATTGCTCATTGTGGCGATGATCGTGCTGGAGCGACTCTTCCGCACACGAGAACTGGTGCCCGAGGAGCGAGGGCCGGAAGAGACCCCTGTCGTCAGTACCCTGGCGCGGGACACCGAAGACGAAGAGATTGTGGCGGCCATCACCGTCGCGCTGGCCCATTTGCGTTCGTTGGAAATTTGTCGGGGTGGGCTGGGAACGGCCCTTGAGGCCGGGCACGGCGGGTGGTGGATGATAGGCCGCGTTCAACAACGACAACCGTTCATAGGGAGAAAATAGCAATGAGTTCAACTTCCAGACGGCGATTAAAGGTGATCGTCAACGGCAAGCCGTACACAGTGGAAGTGGGAGACCTGACGGCTTCGCCCATCACGGTTAACGTCAACGGACGCCCCTACCTGGTGAACATCGAAACGGCCAGGTTGGAGACGGTCCCCGCCGACGAGCCGGTGGTCGCGCTGGAGACGGTGGCGCGAGAGACGTCGGCACCGGAGAAAGCCCCGATTCCCACCGGCCCGGCCGGCCCCCAGGTGCATCAGGTCACAGCTCCAATGCCCGGCAACATCCTGGACATTGCCGTCAAGCCGGGAGACCGGGTCAGCTATCGCCAGCGCCTTTGCTCGCTGGAGGCGATGAAGATGAAAAACGCCATCCGCTCGCCCCGCGACGGCGTCATCGCCAGCGTGGAGGTGACGGAGGGACAGACAGTCGCTCACGGTGACGTGTTGTTTACCTTTGAATGAGGCAACTACTCAGCCGACTATCATCTGGGATCCCCCTTGCGCCCCGCCTTGGGCACCCCCTCCCTCAACCCCTCCCCCTAGCAGGGGGAGGGGAGCAAAGAGGAGGGCTGTTGTGGGTGGCGGGCGCGAAGCGCTCGCCACCCAGGACAGCCCTCCTACCTCCCCCCTTCCCTGGGGAAGGGGGGCCAGGGGGGATGGGGATTCCGACACCAG
>JAJRXB010000519.1 GCA_024276515.1 Chloroflexota bacterium | reverse complement strand
CCCGTTGAGTGTTGTTGGTCTATTCTCCATCGAGGATGTTGGGGGGCCTTTCAAGGGAGCCGCCGGAATAGGGATTCCGGCGCTCCGATGAGAACTGCCGCCAGCAATACGCAGCCCCGGAATCCCCATTCCGGGGCTGCGTATTGAAAGGCGGTATATTCTATCCGCGCCGGAATGGGGATTCCGGCGCTGCGGGGTTCCCATCGTCCCATTTTGCAGCCCCGGAATCCCTATTCCGGGGCGATCCCGGCTTGACGCCCCCGGCAGATGGCGCGGGCTGAAGAGGGATTTCACAGCCTTTCCTCCCACAATTGGCATAACGCAACTACTCAGCCGCCCATCGTTTGGGATCACCCTTGCGCCCGGCCTTGCCCCCCCTCCCCCAGCCCCTCCCCCTGGCAGGGGGAGGGGCGTGAAGAGGAAGCTGTTGGGTGGCGGGCGCTTCGCGCCCGCCACCCAACAGCCCTCCTATCTTCCCCCCTTCCCTGGGGAAGGGGGGCCAGGGGGGATGGGGATTCCGATACTGGCTTTGGGCAGGCACTCAACGCCAGGCAGATACCCGGTCTGAGTAGTTATTGTTCTTCCGATGATTCGTGGTCGCGACTGGCTGGGGGCAAGGGGTTGGGGGCTGAATGTTCGACCTGCCAACGCTCACTTCACCCGATATAGCATTTCCCCCGCCCTGGGGACCAGCAAGATTCCCTCCTCCTCGCGGCCCCGCCAGTCGTCGGGGTTGATGGAGTCGGGGTCCAGGTAGCCCAGGTTCACCCGCCGGCAGCGCTCGCGGGGGATGCCGGTCGCCAGGGTGACGCGGATGCGCGGCCTCTCGACGCCGCGCTCTGCGTCAAAGGCGCCGATGCCCCGCAGATGGGTGGAGTGGGCCAGCACACCCCAGGGGTAATCCTTGAAGCGATCCCATTGCTTGACGAAATAGTCGCGCACGTGGTAGCCGATTTCGTCGATGAGGCGGCCGTGGGTGTACGAAATTTCGTGGATGTGCGGGGCGTAGATGATCACCTCGCCGCCGTCGGCGACCGCCGGCTCCAGCTTGTACATCCCCTTGGCCGCCGTCCACAGGTCGTCGTACATTTTGGGCATTACGCTCAGCACTCGTTGGAAGGGCCGGTCTACCCACACGATGTGCAGCCGGCTCGACAGGTCGGCAGCAGCGGCGTAGGCTTCTTCCGGCGTGCCGACGTACAGCCCCGCCAGCCCGGCATTGTGGGCGGGGTCGGTTTTGACCACCATGCTGAAACAGAGCTTGGGCCGGTCAATCAAAGACGCCGCCCGGTCTATCACCGCCCGCACCAGCGTGTATCGGGCCCCGATGATGGCGTAGCTGGTGAGGAGCGCGCCCAGCCAGTGGGTGAAGTTGATGATCTCCGGCCCGCTGACGCCGGGGAAGAAGTATTTGTTGCCGCCGGAGAAGCCGACCACTTCGTGAGGGAAGGTCGGCCCGCAGACGAAGAGGTGATCGTAGTCCAGGATCAACCGGTTCAGCCGCACCGGCACGTCCTGGACCAGCAAGCCGCCGCTGAGCTCCTCGATCTCGGCGGCGGGGATGGTCCCCAGCGTGGCGAAAGTTTCCGGCCGGTCCCAGTGGTGGTTGAAGATGCGAGACTCTCCCGCCCGACCGCTCACCACCGGCTGACCGATCAGTTGGCTCAACGCCGCGTCGCTCATCGGCGGGTGCGTGCCCAGCGCCACCAGATAGTCCAACGCTGCCACCCGCTCCGCCAGCAGTTCGCGGAACAGACGGAACATCAGCGGGATGGGAGCGGTGCGGGTGCTATCGGGGATGATGACCAGCACCCGCTTCCCGGTCAGGTCGGCCTGGGCCAGCGCTTCGGCCATCAGCGCCCGCGTCTCCGCCTCAGACAGGTAGCGATCTTCGTAACCTTTGCCAATCATCGTTCACCCGTCGGTCAATGGCAAATTGCAAATGGCAAATGGCAAATGGCAAATGGCGGAAGGATGGGTGTCTGTTTATTCACCGATTCGCCGACTCGCTGATTCGCTGACTCGCCGCTGCAAGCGGGCTGCCACCTCGGGGTCCAGATCGGGTTCCGGGGTGACCTTCTCCCGTTTGGCCAGGGCTTGAGCGACTTCCGCCGGTGATGCCTGCCCCAGATTCTCCAGCAGCGCCGCGAACGCCTCTCGCTGTTGCTGCACTGTCTCTTCTGGCATAGGCGTGACTGTGTAGGTCATAGCTGCATCCTTCGTCCTGCGTCATTCGTCTTTCATCTTCCACGGCGGCACGTCGGGCAGGTAGCTCTCGAACTCGGCGATGAGCGACGCCTCGTACTCGCCGGCGTAGGTGCCCTCGATAAAGCGCTGAAATGCCTCACGGTAGAATCGCTCCCACGATTTGTCTTCCGCGCCGGGGTTGATGGGATAGAAGAGAAAGCCGTTGCTGTGGGCCGCTTTCATATCCCCCGGCGCGTCGCCGATCATCAGCACGTGGTCCGGGGGATACTTGTCCCCGGCGGCCAGGGCCAGGTGTTGCGCCTTTTTGCCCATCTCTTGCCCGGCGATGACCCGCACGTAGCGGTCAATGCCGTGTTCCTGCCATTCGCGGGTGAGAGCCTCGACAGGCGTGGCGCTGACGACGATCATATCGGCCTGTTCCTGCATCATCTCCAGGCTTTCGCGCACGTAGGGGAAAGGAGGCACGCCGTGCACCATCTCGGCCACGCTGGCATTCACCGCCTCGCTCCAGGCCAGGCCCCGTTCCAGCTCCGGGTGATTGTGTTGGGCCAGATAGTCCCGAAGCCCGTCGTTGCTGAGGGGGTAGCCGGAATCGATGAACTCGCGGATTTTGGTCGCCTGGGGGATGTCGGCGTGGCGGGCGATGACTTCGGGCCGCTCGCGCAGCAGGTCGAAGACCATCACCAGCGCCGGCCAGCGGTTGATGCCCCGCCACTTGGAATACAAATTGACGAATTCCGCTGCCTCGCGCGCGTACTTCGACACCGGCTGCAGTCCCCAGTACTTGATGATATTGGGGATGAAGCACTCTTTGTGCTTGACCTCCATCGTGTCGAAAGCGCAACCGTCGGAGTCGATGCCGACGAAGAACGGGCGTTGGGGTTCCAGCTCCGCCAGGGGGCGGGCTGCTTCGGGATAGTCTGACATAGGTTCTTTCCTCCCATTGCGTGTTACGTGCTGCGTGTTGCGTGTTACGTGTTACGTGTTGCGTGTTGCGTGCTGTGTATCTCACACGCCGCTGTAGGCCGAGAAGCCTCCGTCCACGGGCACGACCACGCCGGTGACGAAGGCCGACGCCGGCGACAGCAGCCAGAGCGCCGGGCCGACCAGGTCTTCCGGGTCGCCGAAACGGCCCATCGGCGTGTGATCAATGATGGCCCGCCCGCGCGGCGTCAGTTCGCCGGTGGCCTCGTCGGTCAGCAGAAATTTGTTCTGCCCGGCCATAAAAAAGCCAGGGGCCAGGGCGTTGACCCGGATGCGGGGGGAGTATTCCTGAGCCATGTGGACGGCCAGCCATTGGGTGAAGTTGCTCACCCCGGCCTTGGCCGCCGAGTAGGCCGAGATGCGAGTCAGGGGGCGAAAGGCGCTCATCGAAGCAATGTTGAGGATAACCCCCTCACCCCGCTCGACCATCATCTTGCCGAAGACCTGACAGGGCAGGACCGTTCCCAGGATGCTCAGGTCGAACACCTGACGGAAAGCGTCGGGCAACAGGTCGAAGAAAGATTGGGTGGAACTGGTGGTCGCCCCGGGATTGTTGCCCCCGGCGGCGTTGACCAGCCCATCCACCCCGCCGAAGGTCTCCCGCACGACCTG
>JAJRXB010000518.1 GCA_024276515.1 Chloroflexota bacterium | reverse complement strand
GGCCTGGGGCCTTCAGGCGCGACATTAGTCGCTATCGCCTGATGCCGGGCCAGATAAAAGACGCTTCCTGCCATAGAATTGAAATGCACCCGGTCTCAGAGGGTGTCTGAAAATTCGGGATTAGGCGTCCGTAGTAGCGACTCACCTGCACTGCGCCGCAGTACGGTGCAGTACGGTGCAAGTGTTAGTCGTTGTTCGACCCAATAATACCTAAAACTAACGACTGAAGTCGTCACTACGAGTATTTTTCAGACACGCTTTCAGGGTGTAATTTCAATTGGGTGTGTTCAAAACGAGTAGGGGCGAACCTGCGTGTTCGCCCTGCCCAGGGGCGGACACATAGGTCTGCCCCTACAATGTACCAAAACATATCCTATTGCATCACCAGCCCGCCGTCTACCGAGAGCACCTGTCCGGTGATGAAGCTGGCTTCGTCAGCGGCCAAAAAGGCGACGGCGTTGGCCACGTCCTCCACGCTGCCCAGCCGACCCAGGGGGGTCATCTCGATGGCCTGGGCGCGCTGCTCTTCTGTCAGCACGTCGGTCAGGGTGGTGGGCACAAAGCCGGGGGCGACGGCGTTGACGGTGATCCCCCGCGAGCCCACCTCTTTGGCCAGCGATTTGGTGAAGCCGATGATGCCCGCTTTCGACGCGGCGTAGTTGGTTTGCCCCGCCTGCCCGGCCAGTCCCACCACCGAGGTGATGTTGATGATGCGCCCGTATCGTTTGCGCATCATGTGGCGCACGGCCGCTTTGGAACAATAAAACGTGCTGTTCAAATTGGTGCGGATGACGGTCTCCCAGTCGTCCTCTTTCATCATCATGATGACCATATCGCGGGTGGTGCCGGCGTTGTTGACCAGGATGTGGAGACCGCCGAAAGTGTCGATAGCCGTTTTGATGAGACGCTGGGCGTCGGCGCTCTGGCTCACGTCGGCCTGGACGACGACCGCCTGGCCGCCGGCTTCGTGGATGCGGGCGGCGACCGCCTCGGCCCCCTCGGCGCTGGCCCGGTGATTGACGACGACTTTCGCGCCCTGGGCGGCCAGTCGCTCGGCGATGCCGGCCCCAATGCCCCGCGATGCGCCGGTGACGACGGCCACTTTGCCACTCAGGTCAATCATGCGCTCTCCTCCTCTCCCCGCACCTGGACGCCGGCCAGGTCTTCCAACACCGTCACCACCGCCGAATTGTCCAGTTCGCCCCGGCCGGCGGCCATCATCGCCGTGTAAAGTTCGCGCACGGTCCCGGTGACGGGCAGAGGCACCTGGTAGGTTTTGCCCGCGTCCAGCACGATGTTGAGGTCCTTGTATTGCATGTGGGCCTTGAAGCCCGGTTTCAGGTCGCGCCGCAGAATCTGGGGGGCGCGCACCTCCAGCGCCCAGCAGCGGGCCGCGCCGCCGCGAATCGCCTCGACGACCCGCGCCACGTCGGCGCCCGCTTTGGCGGCCAGCACCAGCGCCTCGCCCATCGCGGCCATCGTGCCGGCGACCACGATCTGATTGCAGGCTTTGGTCACCTGCCCGGCCCCATTCCCGCCGACGTGCACGATGTTCTTCCCCATCGCCCGGAACAGGTCCAGGCAGTCCTGGAAGACCGCTTCGTCGCCGCCGACCATGATGGACAGGGTCCCCTGCTGCGCGCCGATGTCGCCGCCGCTGACGGGGGCGTCGAGCCAGCGCATGCCCCGCCGAGCCAGCTCGTCGGCGATGCGGATGGCGACCGCCGGGGCGATGGTGCTCATGTCAATCACCGTCAGGCCGGGGCGTCCCCCCTCGACGATGCCGTCTGGTCCCAGCACCACCTGTTCCACGTCGGGGGAGTCCGGCAGGCAGGTGATGACCACGTCCACCTGTCCGGCTACTTCTTTGGGCGAGGTGGCCGGGGTTGCGCCCTCGGCGGCCAGTTCGTCCACGGGGCCGCGACTGCGGTTGTGGACGGTGAGGGGATAGCCCGCCTTCATCAGATTGCGGGCCATCGGCTTGCCCATCAATCCCAGGCCGATGAATCCTACGTGCTTCATAACTCACCACTCCTGTGCAAATCAGGTGACAGTCACTTTCAGAAGTGACTGTCACCTGGATTGGTTAAGGCCCGCACACCGTCCACGGTCCCGCAGGCCACGCCTTGAGCGCTCTTGTCGATGCGCCGGGCCAGCCCGGTCAGCACCTCTTTGGGGCCGATTTCGACGAATCGGGTCACGCCCTGGGCGACCATGTGCTCCACCGACTCGGTCCAGCGCACCGACGAGGTGAGTTGGGCCATCATCTCCTGGCGGATGTCGTCCACGCTGTCCATCGGGCGGGCGGTGATGTTGGCCACGACCGGCGTTTGTGGTGGCTGGATGGGGGTGGCCTCGACCGCCTGGCGAAACTCGTCGGCGATGACGGCCATCAGCGGCGAGTGGGCGGCGATGCTGACCGCCAGCCGCACCACACGCCGGGCGCCGGCCTTCTTCGCCATTTGCATCGCTGCCTCCAGTGCTTCGTTGTCGCCGGAGATGACGAGCTGGCCGGGGGAGTTGTAGTTGGCCACCTGCACCACCTTGCCTGTCTCCCGGCTGGCACGGCGGCAGATGTCGTCCAGTGCCTCGGCGTCCAGCCGGATGACGGCGGCCATGCCGCCCGGACCCCGCTCCCCGGCCTCTTTCATCAGGCGACCACGCTCGCGCACCAGGCGTAGCCCGTCGGCGAAGGTGAGCGCGCCGGCAGCCACCAGCGCGCTGTATTCACCCAGGCTGTGGCCGGCGGTGAAGACCGGGGCCACCGACCAGCCCTCGCTTTGCAGAGCCCGCAGGGTGGCGATGCTGGTCACGAAAATGGCCGGCTGGGTGTTGATGGTGTCGTTGAGGGTTTCCTCCGGTCCCTCAAAGCAGATGGCCGACAGCGGGAACCCCAGCAGGTCGTCGGCTTCGGCAAAGGTGTCGCGGGCGGCGGGATAGGTTTGGGCCAGGTCCTGGCCCATGCCCACCACCTGGGATCCCTGACCGGGGAATACGAAAGCGGTGGTTTCGGTCATCGGTTCAACTCCTCAGGTCTGCCAAGCAAAACAATAGCCGTGCGTGGCTGGGGTCCCCTACGGGGTACTGGTTGCCGGGCACGGCCCACTGATGCGCGATGTGGCCTGTGTGCCTATGATTCCTTCTCTTCGATTTCGATGACTTCAATCCCCTTGTAAGTGCCGCAACTGGGGCACACGTGGTGGGCCAGTTTGAGCGAATGGCATTGAGGGCACGGGACCATGTGTCCCATTTTCACGCGCAAGTAGTGCGCGCGGCGGCGGTCCCGACGGATTTTGGAAATTTTTCGTTTTGGTAGAGCACCCACGATTCTGGTTCTCCTTTTCGGTTGGATTTACACAAACGTGAAATGTGATGCCTCACGCTTCACGCCTCACGTTTCACGCTTCACGTTTCACGCATCACGTTTTCTTTCAAAGCTGCCCAACGTGGATCGACGATTTCCTCTTCGCAACTGCAACTTCCTTCGTTCAGGTTCTGTCCGCAGTGAGGGCAGAGTCCGTGGCAATCGGGCCGGCAGGTGGGCGAAGATGGCAGGCTCAGCAGCAGGTCTTGCCGGATGACCTCGGCCAGGTCAAGGATATGGTGCTCGTCAAT
Source organism: Chloroflexota bacterium (assembly GCA_024276515.1). Classification (GTDB taxonomy): domain Bacteria; phylum Chloroflexota; class Anaerolineae; order 4572-78; family NAK82; genus JAJRXB01. Next base: position 9,004 of record JAJRXB010000518.1, on the reverse strand, counting down.
GAGGGTGGCCGTGTCCTGGTCTGGCTTTTGCGGCAGTCGAGTGCCGGTCACAACGTCGAGAGTCGGGTGGAATTCTTCCTCGATTTCAAAGTGAGCCCGCGTTCGAAAGACCGACAGACAGCGGGTGCATTCCAGCTCGACGCTGGTTTCTAGATTGCCTGTGACCAACAAGCCGGCCCCGACTCGAATGAATTGCACCTGGCCGTGGAAGGGTGCCACCACGGTCAGCTTCTCGTCCAGGGGAGGCAGCTCGGTGTCTATGTTGTAAACGCGACGAGCGCCGCTTGAGTCTTTGAGAAGCTGGGCAACGTTAAATTGTAGGGCGTGTGAGGCCTTACTGGGCCGTTTTTCACGCATATGAGCAATTATATGATAGAGGGGGGGTTCTGTCAAAAAATGACGTCAGCAGACAATCTCATTGCTCATCGCTTGGCGGCTCGTTACCCTTCATCCGCTCCTGTCGCCGTCCGGTCTCGGGATTTGGCGGTCGGCGTCCTTAGGCGTGGCGGAACTTTGCACCTGACGGATGCCGTTGCGAACGGTGGTCAGCAGCATCATCAGTTGTTCTTCCAGGCTGCTGAGCACTTCCATCACGTAGGCGTCGGCGTCGGCTTTGATGGCCTCGGCAGAATGATGAGCCTGAGCGATGATCTCGTCTGCCCTGACCTGGGCGGCCTTCACGATTTCGTGGTCGTCAGCCAGGCTGCCGGCCTGTTCCTGCGCCAGCGCGACGATGCGGTCTGCTTCTTCCTGCGCCTGTTCCAGCAGCCGCTCTCGCTCGGCGCTGACACGTCTGGCCTGTTTCACTTCCTCGGGAATGGAGATGCGCATCTGGTCGATGATGTCGAGGAAGGCATCCTCCTGAATCACCACGTTCGATGTGAAGGGGAGTCGCCAGCTCTTGTTGATGAGCGTTTCCAGCCGATCAACTAGGTGGAGGATGTCTATCGTTATCACCCCCTTTCGGGTTGCCCCGGCTCTTGCTAATCTCGAAGCGAGACGAGCTTCACTTTGTTATCGCCGTCTCCCCCCAGTTCGCGGATTTTGGTGCGGAGGGCCTGGGTGACGTGAGACGGTACCAGCGCGGTGACGTCGCCGCCGGCAAAGGCGATCTCTTTGACCACACTGGAGCTGAGGAACGAGTACTCCTGGCTGGTCATCAGGCACACGGTGTCGATGTCGGGGGCCAGGTTGCGGTTGGTCAACGCGAGTTGGAATTCCCACTCAAAGTCCGAAAGCACGCGTAGGCCACGCACAATGACGGTGGCCTTTTGTTGACGCGCGAATTCAACCGTCAGACCGATGTAGCGTTCCACGCGCACGTTGGGCAGGTGGGCCAGGGCATCGTAGGTCATCTGCCAGCGTTCTTCTGGCGAGAAGAGCAGGTTTTTAAGGGGACGGTCGTAAACGGCCACGATCAGCTCGCTGAAGAGGGCGGCGGCCCGCGTGGCGATGTCTACGTGGCCCAGGGTGATGGGGTCGAAGGTGGCTGGGTAGATAGCGCGTGTCATTAAAGGTTCTCCTTGCTAGCTCAGGTCTGTTTCGACCTGCCAGAACTCGTTCAGCTTTTGGGCCAGCAGCCGGTGCTCGGGCTGACTCAGGTCGGGGTCGCTGTCGAAGAGGTTTTTGGCTTCGTTGCGAGCGATCTCCAGCAGACGAATGTCGCTCAGTTTGGCCAGCTTGATGTCGGGCAATCCGCTCTGGCGGGTGCCGAAGAATTCGCCAGGTCCCCGTAGCTTTAAGTCCTCTTCGGCCAGCTTGAAGCCATCGTCGGTTTCGCTGATGACACGCAGCCGGGCTTCGGCGTCGGGGGTGGCGGCGTCGGCCAGCAGCAGGCAGTAGCTCTGGTGCCCACCCCGGCCTACCCGTCCCCGGAATTGGTGGAGTTGGGCCAGGCCAAATCGGTTGGCCCCTTCCACCAGCATCACGGTGGCGTTGGGCACGTCAATGCCCACCTCGACCACAGCCGTGGAGACGAGGATGTGCAACTCGCCATTTCGGAATTGCTTCATAACGGCTTCTTTCTCTTCCCCTTTCATGCGACCGTGGAGCAGGCCCAATTTCAGGTCGGGGAAAATTTCTTTTTGCAGGCGGGCGTGTTCTTCTACGGCTGACTTGGCTTCGACCTTTTCAGATTCTTCTACCAGCGGGCAGATGATGAAGGCCTGGTATCCCTGCTCGATTTGAGAGCGGACAAAGGAGTACGCCCGTTCGCGTTCCAGGGGCGACAGCCAGCGGGTGATAATTTTCTGCCGGCCGGGGGGCATCTCGTCTATCACCGACAGGTCCAGGTCGCCGTACAGGGTGAGGGCCAGCGTGCGCGGGATGGGGGTGGCACTCATCACCAGGACGTGGGGATGGCCTCTCCCATCTGATGAAGCGGAGGCCCCTTTGTCGCGCAGGGCGGCCCGCTGCTGGACGCCGAAGCGATGTTGCTCGTCGATGACCGCCAGCCGCAGGTCGTTGAATTCCACCGCTCCCTGGATGAGGGCGTGGGTGCCCACCACCAACCGCGCCTGGCCGCTGGCGATTTCTTGATAAATGGTGTCTCGCTCGGCGGCGGGGGTGCTGCCCGTCAGCAGGTGGACGGCGAATCGCGGGTCGCCGCTGGCCAGGGGGGATTTGCCGATCAAATGGGTGATGCTGCGGTAGTGTTGTTCGGCCAAAATTTCGGTGGGGGCCATCAGCGCGCTCTGGCCGCCGTCGGCGGCGGTGACGAGCATGGCCGCCAGGGCGACGACTGTCTTGCCCGATCCCACGTCGCCTTGCAGCAGCCGGCTCATTGGGACGGGCTGGCGCAGGTCGTTGATGATTTCGTCCAACACTTTTTGTTGGGCGTTGGTAAGGGTGAAGGGGAGGGACGAGATGAAATCGTGTAACAATCTCTCGTCCACCGCCACCGGGCGTCCCGGCTGGGACCGCCACTGACGACGCTGGCGCAAAACGCCGAGTTGGATGAGCAGAAACTCGTCGAAGGCCAGCCGACGGCGAGCGGCTTCGAGACTCTCCCAGCTATCAGGGAAATGAATCTGGCGCACGGCTTCGTCGAGGGGGAGCATGCCCAGCCGTTCGCGGCTGGCCTGGGGCAGGTGGTCGGGCAAACGCTGGGTCCAGTAGTCTACCGTCCGCTTCATAAGGCTGCGCAGCCATTTTTGGGTGATGCCTCGCGTGAGGGGATAGACCGGCACCAGTCGTCCGGTGTGGATCAGGTGCTTGTCCAACGGCTCCCATTCGGGTGACTGAAAGACGAGGCGTCCCAGATATTCGTCCACTTTGCCGCTGATGACGATTTGAGCACCCGGTTTGAGTTTGTCGGCGAGCCAGGGCTGGTTGAACCAGATGGCCTGGATGGTGGCGGTGCCATCAGAGAGGGTGCAGGTGACGATGGTCCCTCCCCGTCGGGTCTCGCGGGCGTGCGTGTCCCACACGGCACCGATGATGGTCACTTCTTCTCCATATTCAAGCTGGTTGATGGTTTTGAGGGAGCGATAGTCGTCGTAGCGGCGCGGGTAGAGGGTCAGCATGTCGCCGATGGTTTCCACGTCCAGGTTGGCCAGCCGCCGGGCGTAACCCTTTTTGATGCCGGGCAGCCGGGTGATGGGTGAGTCGAGGCCGGCGATGTCGCTTTTTTGAGTTGTGAGACGCGGGGTTGGCGGTCTGCGCTCCGGGGTTCCAGGTTTGGGCCTGGTGGTTTGAGCTGTGCGGTTCGCGTCTGCGCCGTCCTGCGCCGTTCTGACGGCACGGACGGGCGCACCGGCTCTGCGAGTGACGTGGCGCGGGGGTGCAGGGGCCTGAGACGTTCGATTTGAGATTTTGCCCAGCACTTCTTCGATCAGAGCTGCCCGTTCCGAAGGTTCTTCGAGGGATGAATATTGGCGTAGCAGCCCCGCGACTTCTTCGATGAGCAGACGTTCTTCTTTGGTGCTGACCTGGGTGATGGCTTTGGGGGCCCACGTGTCGGGCAGCCGACTGAGTCCGCCCATGACGGCTTTGTTGTCGTAGCCTCGTTCTTTTTCCAGGCCTAGCATTTTGCTTAACGTTTCAAAAGGGGATGACATAATGGTCCTGTCCCGGCGTTCGGTTGCGTGGAATATTTGTTCGGTATCCGCGCAGTATCCGCAGGTAAGGTATAGGGTGATGCCCCATATTAACACGCTGCCTTTGTCGTGTCAACTTGTCAGCAGGGCGGTGCACGAACGATCTCAGGCCCAGGTGTCAGGTACTTCTAAAAAGGGTGCATTCAAAATGGGTTGAAGGTAGGGGCGAACCCGCGGGTTCGCCCGGTAATGGGCAGACACGTCGGTCTGCCCGTGCAAAATGTACCAACTCGTTTTGAAACACACCCTTCTAAAAAAGTGCCTGGCACCTGGATAATTACCTGGCCTGGATAAAGGCAACGCCTGCCGCCCCGATGCCCACGTGGATGCCGATGGTGGTCCCCACTTCGAAGGTGTAGGTATGGGGTGGGAGCAGGTCGGCGAGGGCCTGGCCCAGCGCCTGGGCCGCCTCGGGGCGTTGGGTGTGGATCAGCATCACCCGCTCGAAGGGGGCCATCGTGCGTACGGTCTCGACGAGGTGCCATTGGGCCCGTTCCCAGCTACGCACCCGGTCGTGCAGCAAAATTTGGCCTTGATGCACGTGTAAAATCGGCTTGATGTGTAGCAGGTTCCCGACGCGGGCGACGAGCCCGCTCACACGTCCTCCCCGGCGCAGATTGTCGAGGGTGTTGAGTGTGGCAAACAGGTGTGTGCGCGGTTTCAGGTCGTCCAGCAGGTCCAAAATCTCCTGTAAGGAAGCGCCATCGCGCGCAGCTTCGGCGACGACCATGGTTATCAACCCCATGCCCAGGCTGATCTGACCGGCGTCTACGAGCACGACGCGCAGGCTGTCGGCCACGGCCTCGGCTCCCAGCCGCGCGGCGTTGAAGATGCCGCTGTATTGGGGGCTGAGGTGGATGGAAACGACGGCGTCGGTTTCCGCTGCCAGTCGCCGGTAGGTCTCCTCGAAAACGCCGGGGGCAGGGGCAGCCGTGCCGGGAAAGTGCGGATCGGTCTGCAAGCGGGCAAAGAACTCGGCGCGCGACATATCCACACCTTCGCGGAAGGTTTGATCCCCGAAGCGAATCAGGCAGGGGATGACCGTGATGTCCAGGTCGGCGGTCACGTCAGGGGGCAAGTCGGCTGTGCTATCAACGACGATTTTTACTGGTGGCATAATGTGGTGGGTTGGGGAGGTCGGTCCCCTTTGGACGAACTAAAGGCATTCCCAAAGCAGGGGCCCAGCGTCGCTGGGCCCCTGCTTTGGGAATGCCTCGTCTCTACCATTCGGGGGTTTCGTAAACGATGACCCCCATGGCGGAAGGCCCGACGTGGCTGGCCAATACCGGGCCGTATTGAATGACCGGGAATTCGATGTCGGGGAAGAGGGGCTCCAGTCGCTCCAGGAGCATTTTGGTTTCCTCGGTAGGGGTTGCATGGCGTTGGACAATGGCCGCCTGTTCCAACTCCGAGAACTCGGCCACGAATTCGAACAGTTTTTCGATGGCTTTTTCGTGGGTGCGGACTTTCTCTAAAGGGATGATCTCACCGTCTTCCATAAACAAGAGGGGCTTGATATTTAACATAGTGCCCAGGATGGCCTGGGCCTTGCCAATGCGTCTGCCTCGTTCCAGGTAGTCCATCTCATCCACGTAAAATACAATGTAGATGTGAGGGATCATACCTCGAACCAACCGGACGACCTCGTCCAGGTCGGCCCCTTCTTGGGCGGCTTTGGCGGCGTGGGTAGCCAGAATCCCCAATCCCAGCGAGGTGGTCAACGAGTCGATGACGGCGATCTCGCAGCGTCCCAGCAGGCTCTCGGCGCCGCGCTGCGCGTGGCGCAACGTTTGGCTGAGTTGGCCGGAAATGTGAATGGAGAGAATCTGATCGGTGTGGGCGTGGAGCTCGTTGTACACCCGCTCGAAGCTTTGCGGGGAGGGGGGGGACGTGCGCGGAATTGGACCGCCCCGCTCCAGACGTTGGAAGAAGGCTTCGGGCGTGATGTCGATCCCGTCCCGCAGCGTCTCATCGCCGATGTGGACGTTTAACGGAACGACGGTGATGTCGAGCTCTTGAGCCACGCCGGGCTCCAGGAAGGCCGTGCTGTCGGTGACGATGGCAACTTTTCCCATAGCTTTCAACTCGCTTGCTTGGTGATTCCTATTCCAGCGAAAGGATGTAGCGGTAATGCGCCTGGCCCCCTTCGTGCACCTCTATTTCGAGATCGGGGTACGTTTGGGTGATCTGATCGGCCAGGGCCTCTGCCTCCTCTTGCGTGGCGTCTTGCCCAAAGTAGATGGTGGCAATCTCGTAGTCTTCGACCGCGACCTGGCTCAGCACGTCCAGAACCACGGTGGTGTAATCTTGCCCGGCGGCGACCAGTTGATCGTTGAACAGGCCGATGACGTCTCCTTCGGTGACTTCAATGCCGTTGATCTGGGTGGATCGGACGGCGCGAGTCACCTCGACGGTTTGAATCTCGCTGGCGGCGCGGGCCATGCGGTCGGCGTTGGTCTCCGCGTCGGCCTGATAGTTGAAGGCCAGCAGGGCGCTGATTCCCTGGGGGATGGTTTTGGTGGGCACGACGATCACGTGTTTCGACGACAGGTCGCGAGCCTGGCGGGCGGCCAGGACCACGTTGCTGTTGTTGGGCAGCACCAGCACATCTTCGGCGTCTACGCTCTCGATGGCGTTGAGGATTTCCTGGGTGCTGGGGTTCATCGTCTGTCCGCCACGGACGATGGCGCTGGCGCCCAGGCTCTCGAAGACGCGTCTCAGACCGTCGCCCGGCACCACGCAGACGGTGGCAATGTTGGTCACCTCCTCGGTGGCGACGGTTTCCCTGGCCCGGCTCATCACAAATTCCTGGTATTGCTCCTCCATATTTTCAACGACCACGTCGCTGATGACTCCCTGGCTGACGCCGTAGCTGAGGGGGACGCCGGGGTCGTGGACGTGGACGTGCACTTTGACCGTCGTCGCGTCGCCGACCACCAATGTGCTCTCGCCCATGGTGTCAATCGTCTTGCGAATCTCGTCTACGTTCAGTGCTTCTCCCTTGATGAGGAATTGCACGTCGTAGCCATAGCCCTCTTCACCGACGCCCAGCGTTGATTTCAAATCTACCACTGCTTCCATCTCCGTATCTATCTCCACGCTCTCACCTTGCAGGTAGCGGAGCACGCCTTCCAGGATGTAAACCAATCCCTGGCCGCCGGCGTCGACCACGCCGGCTTCTTTGAGCACGGGGTTTTGTTCCTGGGTGAGGATGTTAGTAGCTTTAGCAGTTTCTACAACCTCGGTCAGCACTTCGACTATGTCCTCGGTGCGGGTGGCGGCTTCCTGGGCAGCACGCGCTGCCTCGCGGGCAACATCAAGGATAGTGCCTGGGACCCGATTGATTACTCCCCGAAAGGCGGTCTCGTGGGCCTCTTGGGCTGCCAGGGCAAACGCACGTGGTGACAAGATGGTCTCGCCGTCCAGGCTGTGGGCGAATCCCCTCAATATCTGAGATAGGATGACGCCCGAGTTGCCGCGTGCCCCCATCAGGGCTCCGTGAGCCGCCGCTTGGGCAACGTCCGAGACAGAGTCGTCTGGTGACCGCTCGATTTCGGCCAGAGCGGCGTTCATCGTCAGCAGCATGTTGGTGCCGGTGTCGCCGTCGGGCACCGGAAACACGTTGATGGCGTTGACGACGGCCGCGTGTCTTTCCAACCAGCGACCGGCCGCGTGCAGAGCCCGCTTGAGGCTCTGGCCGTCACAGGTAGAGATTTGAGATTTGCGGTTTGCGACGCTTGTGTCTGCACCATCCTGCACTTGCTCTGCACTTGCCTTGCGGCAAGCAGGGGCGGCAAGCGCGGGCCGGGCAGCGCGGGCGTGCAGTACAGGGGTTTGAGATTTGGTATTTGGCATTTGGGGCTGGTATCAATCCTCCTGGCTTACCCGTAGACCTTGGACGTGCACATTCACCTGAGCCACCGGTATTCCCAGGGCTTTCTCTACGCGGAACCTGACGGCCGACATAATGTTGTGAGCCACCTCCGAGATGCGGGTGCCGTATTCGATGATGACGTACAGATCGATGATGATTTGCTCATCTACGAGACGGACATCTACGCCTCGATGGCCGGTCCCCGCTGCCAGCAATTCTACCAGGCCATCCTTCAAGTTCCTGGATGCCATGCCCACCACGCCGTAGCATTCCAAAACGGCCTGACTGGCGATGCTGGCAATGGCAGTGGGTGAGATTTCGATTTTGCCAAGTTCGGTTTCTGTTGTCATCTGAATTTGCTCTAATCTGGGTGATATGGTATGATGTTTTTCGGTAGACAGACGAGCAGATTCCAGGCTGCTGTCTTACCAAATTGTAGTAACGACTTGAGTCGTTTTTGCCGCCTGGTTGACGACTGAAGTCGTCACTACGAGCTAGCGAAACTTTTTTGGCAAGGCACTACATTTTCTGACTGCTGATTGCTGTCTACTGATCACTGACAGGAGGCACTCATTCGATGGCAAAGTGTGAAATCTGTGGAAAGACCCCTCAATTTGGTCATAACGTCAGTCACTCGATGCGGCATACCAAGCGCCAGTTCAAGGTGAATGTCCAAAAGACAAAGATTGTGGAAGGGGGCAAAGTTCGCAAAATTAAAGTTTGCACTCGTTGCCTGCGGACGCTCAGCAAGGCGTAGCGCAGCTATTTACTTTTGCGACGTTTGACCGGGAAGCCAGCGCGCCGGCGCGCTGGCTTTTTTCTGTTGACCTGATCCGATCCTTCGAGTTTTTTGGGCGATTGAAATCGCTCCTACAGGGCGTTCCGCCGCGAAGTCCACCTGCGTGGACTGGTTTTTTAGCCCGCTAGCCCGCGTAGGCGGGTTTTGCGGCCGAAGGCCCTGTAGGGGCGACTTCAGTCGCTGAGGAGCTTCGCCGGGGATGCCTCACTGTTGACCTGATCCGATCCTTCGAGT
>JAJRXB010000517.1 GCA_024276515.1 Chloroflexota bacterium | reverse complement strand
TTGATCCAAATCCTCGGCCTCAGCGTCCATTTTGAGCTGTTTCAAAATCGGCTGTTGGAGACCGGCCTGCCCCTGTTCGCGCCCATCACCTTTTTCGACCCTCGCTATTCGCCCCTCATTGGCCAGCTCCAATTTCTGCGAGCGGAGAACCTGGACTTCGCCTGGATCACGGACGGGCGGGTAGATTGGTCTCTGCTGCTTGCTTTGGTGGCGGCCGTCCTGGTCGGCGGATGGGGATTGGTGCAAGCAGGTAATAAGGGACGAGTAACGGGTAAAAGAGTAACGAGGGACGAGGGACGAAAATCTTCGCGTCTCATTGCTCGCTACTCTTCACCTGTTGCTCATTACTCGCTACCCATTACTCTCATCGTACTGGCGGCGACGGCCTGGCTGCTGACTCGCGCCCACGCCCTCCCCCCCGCCGACCTGCGCGACGCGGTGGGGGAACTCAACGTCCGCACCACCGCCGCCGACGCGGTGATCACCGCCACGCCCGAAGAGGCCGCCACTTTTGCCGAGCTATACAAAGGTCGCGCCGACGTGCTGGGCCTCAACGCCGGTGGCCCGCCCCTGGACGCGGGCACGGCGACGACGCTGGCCCGGATGACAAAAAGCCACCCGCGCGTGTGGTGGCTCCCCAACTGGCTGCCGCCGGAGCAGAGCGGCGTCGAGCTATGGCTGATGGGTAACGGCTTTCGCGCCGAGAACCGCTCCTTCGGCGAGCGGCGGCTGGCGCTTTATTACTTCCCCTCCCAACCGCTGACGGAAACCGCCGTCGGCGCCACCTTCGGCGACGCCATCGCCCTGGAGCGCGTCTAAACGCTGCCGGCCGTCCGGCCGGGCGACGTGCTGCCCCTCGTTCTCCACTGGCGCGCGGTGGGGCCGGTGCCGGACGATTACCGCGTCTTCGTCCACCTGCTCGACGCATACGGGGACCGCGTCGCCCAATCCGATGGTGTGCCGGCCCTGTGGACCCGGCCCACCTCCGGCTGGTCGCCGGGGGAGCGCATCGAGGACCGGCACGGCCTGTCGCTGCCCGCCGACCTGCCCCTCGGCGACTACACCCTCATCGTCGGCCTGTACCGCCCTCTCGACGGTGTACGCCTCCTCACCGACGAAGGCGCGGACCACGTTTCGCTGGCCACTGTCAGGGTATACTGAGGAGGACTTACTATCTTCCTTCCGCCCCCATCGTCTCCCGGCTCACGTCTACCTCGCCCCAGGTCAGCCCCTCGGCCAGAAAGGCCCAGGCCCCCAGCGCGATCTCCGGCGCGGCCTGCGAAAAGTGCATCAGCAGTGAAAAGGCCGCCGCCTGCTCGGCGAAGTCGGAAGCCAGATCGGCGCCCACGGCCGCAAAGCTGAGCCGTAGGGCCAGCACGCCCATGTATTGCATAATGCCCACGCCCCCCGGCGCTCCGGGAACGGTGAGTCCCAGCGCCAGCAGCGGCACCAGCAAAAACGGGGCGAAAAGCGGGACCGGCGCGCCGAAGTCGAAGGCCAGCATCACC
>JAJRXB010000516.1 GCA_024276515.1 Chloroflexota bacterium | reverse complement strand
GGCCAGGACTGTCTCGGGGTTGAGTCCTCCCTTTTTTATGGCGTCTCGCACGGTGATGTTGGTGGGAACTTCCCACTCTTTATCTCGATAGATTATTTTGGGCATTGTGTCTTCGAGTAGTGTCCCTGTGGTAGGGTCAGGTGACAGTCACTTTCAGAAGTGACTGTCACCTGAATTGACGAGAAACAACAACCTCCCCGCGTTTATTGTACCCGATTGCGGGGAGGCCGTCAATCTGTTTGGGCGACGCCGGTGCTGCCCGGCGTAAATCCCCCGGTAGCTTTGCTCCCGTCGGATCGCATCTGTGCCGCACCACAGACGCAAGCAGACCCGACGGGAGCAAAAAGTAGCTCACCCGGCTCCCCCCACCGCTTGCACGGATGGGGCCGCAGCCGCCCGTGAATCCGTGCAACCCGCACCTGCGGTGGGGCAGGTGTCCGTGGAGTCCGTGCCCGCCCAATCCGTGTATCTCCGTGTCATCCGTGGAGTCCGTGCCCGCCCAATCCGTGTATCTCCGTGTCATCCGTGGAGTCCGTGCCCGCCCAATCCGTGCATCTCCGTGTCATCCGTGGAGTCCGTGTCAGCTTAACCGGCGGGATCGGGCGATCGGCGATCAGTCTGTCCGGGGGCCGGCGGCGCGCACGTCCTCGGCGACCATGTCTTCAAATTGGCGGAAGTTCTCGGCGAACATGTGAGCCAGCCTGCGTGCCTGCTGGTCGTAGGCGGTTTTGTCGCTCCAGGTGTTGCGCGGTTTGAGCACCTCGGTGGGGACGTTGGGACAGGAGGTCGGCACGTGGACGCCGAAAATCGGGTCGGGCTCGAAGCCGACATCGTCCAGGTCGCCGTTGAGGGCGGCGTGGACCATAGCGCGGGTGTAGGCAATCTTCATTCGATGCCCCACGCCATAAGGGCCGCCGGTCCAGCCGGTGTTGACCAACCAGCACTTGACCTGGTGCTTTTCGATCTTCTCGCCCAGCAGCCTGGTGTAGACGGTAGGGTGCAGGGCCATAAAGGGTGCGCCAAAGCAGGTGCTAAAAGTCGCTTGCGGTTCGATGATGCCCCTCTCGGTGCCGGCCACTTTGGCGGTGTAGCCCGCCAAGAAGTGATACATAGTCTGCTGGGGGGTGAGTTTGGCGATGGGGGGCATCACACCGAAGGCGTCGGCGGTGAGAAAGACGATGTGGGTCGGGTGACCGGCCATACCCGAGGGGACGATGTTGGGGACGTGGGTGATGGGATATGAGCCCCGGGTGTTCTCGGTGAACCGATCATCGTCCAGGTCGATCTGGCGAGTTTCGGGGTCGACGACCACGTTTTCGAGGATGGTGCCGAAACGACGGGTGGTCTGGTAGATCTCTGGCTCGGCTTCGGCCGAAAGGCGGATGACTTTGGCGTAGCACCCTCCCTCGAAGTTGAAGATGCCCCGGTCGCTCCAGCCGTGCTCGTCGTCGCCGATGAGGCGACGGTGGGGGTCGGCGGAGAGGGTGGTTTTGCCGGTGCCGCTCAGACCGAAGAAGAGGGCCACGTCGCCGCTCTCGCTCACGTTGGCCGAGCAGTGCATCGAGAGCACCCGTTTCAGCGGCAGCAGGTAGTTGAGAATGGTGAAGACCGACTTTTTGATTTCGCCGGCGTAGCTGGTGCCACCGATGATGACCAGTTTCTTGCCGAAGTGGACGATGATGTAGGCTTCGGAGTTGGTGCCGTCCGTGTTGGGGTTGGCGTGGAAGCGGGGCGTGTCTATAACGGTGAATTCGGGCACGAAATCGGCGTATTGCTCGGGCTGAGGGGTGAGGAACATGTTGCGGACGAACAGGCTTTGCCAGGCGTACTCGGTGATGATTCGCACCGGGAGTCGGTATTGGGGATCGGCGCCGGCGAAACAATCCTGCACAAAGACATCCCTTCGTTGCAGATAGGCCAGTGCCTGGGCGTGGATCCGGTCGAAGCGGTCGGGGTCGAAGGGGCGGTTGACGTCGCCCCACCAGATGTGATCCTGGCTGGAGGGCTCGCGCACGATGAACTTATCGTTGGGCGAACGGCCGGTGTGATGGCCGGTGCGCACCACCAGCGGCCCCATGCGGGCGATCAACCCTTCGCGCCGCCGCACCGCTTCTTCGTAAAGCACGGGGACGGGCAGATTCCAGTAGACGTCGTTGGCGTTGAAGATGTTGTGGTCTTCCAATCCGTAGCTGCTGCGCCAAGTGCCATGTTCTTGCATTGTTGTGATCTCCTCTGATATGTGGTTTCGCCTGGATTGGGCTTCGAGAAAAATCGTTGCTATTCAGGCTTGCCTGATTAAGCCTATTTTTTGGCCGAAATTGGGAGATCAGGAGATTTTTCTTTGATTTCTATCTCCAAATCCCCTAATCCCGGCTGATTTAACCTGGTTTGCCCGATGGCCTGAGCCGTTATGAAAAACCCGTTTCGTGTCCTGCCGCACTGGGCCGGCTATAGCTGTTGCACGACGGCCGCTTGCGGCGGAGTGGGCGTGTACATTGGGACGAGGACCATTCGGGGGTCGCCGGTGTCGGTGCCTTGCAGTAGCGCCCGCTGATTGGTGAGCAGGTAGAGGATACGATCACCGGGGAGCCCGTCGCCGGCCGGAGGGCCGGCGACGACGAACATTTCTTGAATCGTTGGCACCTTCTCCAGGACCACAAACTCGATCTTGGTGAAGTCGCTCGCGGGGTCGGGATTGCGTGGGTTGCTGATGCGCCACACCGCTCCGTCGCTCTTTAGCAGGTAAAGATAACCGCCAGTGGCAAAGATTTGGGCCGTGTCTGTTGAAGGGTCGACCAATTTCAAGTCTTCGGTTTCCGGCCGGCCGTCGTCGTAATAACGCCACACTCGGCCGTTGTCGTAGAGCAGATAAAGGGTGCCATCGTCGGCCACGAAGATCTCTTGCGCCTTCGCCGCCTCGGTCGGTTGAATCAAGCGCCGGGGAGTAAAGGTCACTTGTCCACTTATGTTGATCTCGGTGTACCACACAACTCCGTCGCTCGTCACCATGTAAAGCTGATCCTCGACGGGGAAGATCTGAGTCACGTTGCCCACTCCATCGAAGCGAAGTTGTCGGGGAGAACAGTTGCCAGCGTCGACGTCGGGCTCGCACCAGTAAACCTGACCGGAACGGTTGAGAAGGAAGAGATTGGTGCGACCAAACTGGCTGGGGGACGTCTCTATCTGCTGGACGCCTCTCAAAGCGCGTCCTTCGACCAGGGGGATTGGCGTTTGATCTGCCTCGGTTGCCTGGGAGCGATAGGCATAGACGGCGCCATCCGGCGAAATAGACAACAGGTTGGCGTCGTCGTAAATTTTGATCTGCCGGGGGTTTTGGTTGGCCGGCGATAGCTCAATCACGCTCACCTGTGATTGCCCTTCGGGGATGGGTTGGGCTGCCGCTTTTGCGATGGCTCCTTTGTCGTTCACAAATATCACGTCGTCGCCCATCACCGACAGGTGTCGGCCAGGCCCGCGCAGCGGCAGTTGCTTGAGCGCGTCTACCCGGGCGTCGAATTGCTGAAATTCGAGCCGCAAGAGGTAGCGGTTGAAGATGAAGCGCTCGGCCTGGGCCTGATCTTCCAGGCCGGCCTTGTGATACAGGCAGGCCAGATAAGGGCGCAGCAGACTGCTATCGCCATTCTGGTCTTCCTGGATGGCGGCCTCCATGGCCTTTAGGATGGTCGCGTCCACCTGCCCATCTCTTTCGTGGTAGTAGGCAAGGGCCAACATTGCGTCAATTTTCTCGTCCGATGGTGCAAATCGGTCGGCCACCTCGAAGAAGGCCCGCGCCCGCCGGTAACGGCCCTGGCGAAAGGCCTCGTTGCCCATGGCAAAGGCCAGCTCCTGGTCGTAGGGAGACCTGTCGAGTCCGCTGGATTTGATCAGCTCTGGATTCAGGTCGAGGGCCATGCGCAGTGCCAGGTATTCCATCATTTCGGGGAAGGCGTCGCTTGGCCCCGACACCCGCCAGGCCTGGGGTGGATTGCGCGAGGCGACCGAGATTTCCAGTTCACCCTGGTTCTCGGTGACTTGCCCGGTGAATTCGCGATAGCCGGTGGGCAAAACTTTGAGGATGAATTGGGTGAAGAGCTGAGAAGGGATGTTGATGGTGCCGATTGACAGGTTCCCCAGGTCGAGGCGGCTTCCCTGGGAGCCGGCCAGCACCCGGGGATAGGAGATGCGCCGCGAGGCGGCAAACTCCCCCGGCCCTCGCAACACCATGTCGCATTCTTCCAGGGGTAGATCACGACGCGACGTGACACTTCCGCTCTACGTGTGGGGTTCTCGCAGTTCCCACAAATTGAGGACCGGCGGAGGGTTGCCCACGCCGACCTGATTGAGCTCTGAAATGAGTTGGATGGTGACTTCCTCGCCCTCCAATGACATGGTTTCCATCTGCCCCACCGCGAAAGGCAAGATGACCCACGTGCCGCGATTGCTGATCAGCCAGAGGCCAATGATCGCCAGGATGCCCGCGACCAGGGCCGACAGCCTGGGGCGACTTTTGATGCCGCCCAACACCCAGTGTACCAGGTCGTCGATGAGACGCAGCCATTGCAGTCCAAAGAGCAGGTAGAACAGGATGACCCCGACCCCTATCAGGGCGACCGGGTGGGCGGACAGGTAAGGCCAGAACAGGGGGGCCTGAGAGGTCAGCCAATCCCAGGCCTGGATCAGCCATTTTTCGGCGATCACCACGGCGACGGCCAGGCCCAGGGCTATCCCAATCACATACGGGTGATTCCACAACCAGCGCAGACGGGCCTGCTCGGCGCTGACGAAGCGTTGCCAGAGGCGAGGTGGGGCAGGTTTGACGGGCGGGGGGACGGCCAGGACGGCCTGGTCGTCTGGGGATGGTGGTTCTTCTGGTGAAGTCGGTTGTTCCTCTGGCTCTTCCAGGACAGTATCCGGCGAGGTTGGCCTGACCAATTCTTCCAGGACACGCGCGGTGCGGCGTAGCAGACCCGCCAAATTCTGTAGCATCAGAAGAGCCTCCAAATGGCCAGGCTCATGTCTGGAATCTGTGCATGTCATTGCGAGCGAAGCGACACTTGCACCGCACGCAAGTGCAGGTGAGCAATCTCCGCTCACCAACGGCTGAGACCGCTTCGCCTCCGGCTCGCGGTGACGTGTCGGCACACTTTTCATACATGAGCCAATGGCCAATAGCCGATGGCAGACCGCCGACTGGTGCGAAACACAGCGTAGATGGCCTGTTGCGGCAGTCGGTGGTCTGCCGTCAGCGGTTGGTGCCAGCCATCAACTGAGATGCGACATAGTGCTGCGGATCAACGCCACCGATCTCTCCAGTGCGGATTGTTCTTCGGAGGTGAGGCTGATCTCGATGATCTCTTCGGCGCCGCCCCGGCCCAGTTTCACCGGCACGCCGAAGTAGATGTCGTTCAGACCGTATTCCCCTTGCAGGTAGACGGAACAGGGCAGGATGAGCTTTTTGTCCTTGAGAATGGCTTCCACCATCTGGGCGACGGCGGCCCCGGGCGCGTAAAAAGCGGAGCCGGTCTTGAGCAGGTTGACGATCTCACCGCCCCCTTTGCGCGTCCGCTCGACGATGGCTTCGACTCGCTCCGGGGGCAACAGTTCGGTGATGGGGATGCCGGCCACGGTGGAGTAGCGCGGCAGCGGGACCATCTCGTCGCCGTGACCGCCCAGCACAAAAGCGTGGGTGTTCTCCACCGACACGTTCAGCTCCATAGCGATGAAAGTGCGCATGCGGGCGCTATCGAGCACGCCGGCCTGACCGATGACACGCTCGCGGGGGAAGCCGCTGACTTGTTTGGCCAGATAAGCCATCGTGTCGAGAGGGTTGGTGACGATGATGAGGATGGCGTTTGGCGAGGTCGTCTTGATTTTGGTGACGACGTCGGTCATAATCCGCTGGTTGGTGCCGACCAGGTCCTCGCGGCTCATGCCCGGTTTGCGCGGAACGCCGGCGGTGATGACCACCACGTCCGAATCGGCGGTTTCGTCGTAGCTGGTGGTGCCGACGATGCGGGTGTCGTAGCCGACCACCGGGCCTGCCTCGCTCAGATCCAGGGCTTTGCCGGCCGGCATCCCCCCGGTTTGCGGGATGTCTACCAGCACCAGGTCGCCCAGTTCGCGCTCGGCCAGCCAGTGGGCCGTGGTGGCGCCGACGTTTCCTGCGCCGATGATGGTGATTTTGTTACGCATCTTTGCGGTCTCCTCACTTTTACAGTTTGCGGAATCGCTCTTCCAATTCTTCGAGCATGGCGGCTGCTTCTACCAGCTTGTCGAGGGGGTTCTGGTTGCCTCGAAAGTAGCGATAGTCGCACGGCATCACGTCGAGGGTCTTCACCAGGTCCATGTGGTGTTTGCGGACGGTGGACGACCGGGCGTCGTACCATTTGGCAATCTCGCGCAGGGGGGCCTCTCGGAAGTTCACCTTGCGGACGGTCAGGTCGAGGGCAGCCGCCCAGGGGGCCGGGTCGCTGACGTCGAGGGGACGACGTCCTACCGCAATCCGGTATTCCATCCACATCTGGATCGCCGCCCCGATGACGTCGAGGGGCAGTTCGTGCTGAGTCATCACTTCCGTCAGCAGCAATTCCACCTCGTCCATCGCATTGCCGAAGAGGCGCTCAAAGCGTTCGGTCAACGCCGGGTCGGATTCGGTGCGCAAAAAATTGCCCAACGCCCGAAGGGTTTCTTCGTAGTCGCCAAAGCGGGCCAGGGCACGGGCCAGGTTCAGGTGGTGATCTGGCTCATTGGGGTCTAATTCTGCGGCCTGACGGAAGGTCCGCACGGCGTCTTCCACTTCCCAGCGGCGGTAATGCAGTAACCCCTCTTCGTTGAGTTGCGCGGCTTTGCGTTTGTCTGAAGCGGAGGCCATGGTGTTTGACCCTTTTCCGTGGCGATCGATAGGGTTTGGTCAATACGTGGATACTATCCCTCGGCTGGGGCCGTCGAAGTGGTGGGAAGGGTGGGCGCGCTGGTTTCTGCCTCGTTGGCGGACACAATATCCTCTTCGATCAACAAGCGCTGCAACGCGGCAATTGCCACTTCGAGCATAGGGGCGTCGGGTTGGCGGGTGGTGAAGCTTTGTAGCCAGAGACCAGGGGCGATGAGGAGGCGCATCAGCCAGTGCCCCTGGTGGGTTGCGCTGAATTTGATGAATTCGTAGGCGATGCCGGCGATGACAGGGATGAGCACAATGCGCGAAGCGATGCGCAGCAACAGCGGCGGGCGGCCCAGCATGGCGAAGACGAGAATGGAGATGACCATCACCACCAGCAAAAAAGCGGTGCCGCAGCGCGGATGGACGATGCTGTTGCGCCCGACCGCTTCAACCGTCAGGTCGTCGCCGGCTTCGTAGGCATTGATGGCTTTGTGCTCGGCGCCGTGATAGCCAAAGACCCGCCGAATGTCGGGAATGAACCCAATAGCCCACACGTAGATCAGAAAAAAGGCCAGCCGGATGAATCCTTCCAACACGTTGCTGACCAGGTGAGAGGCGATCAAGCGATCTACGAAGCGGACGAGCAGGAGGGGCCCCACGAAGAAGATGGCCACGGCCATAATCAGGGAGAAGGCAATCGTCCCCCAGGCAATGGGGCCGGAAAATTCAACCTCTTCCTCGCCCATTGCCACGTCGGCCGAGAACATCAGGGTGCGGATGCCCAGGCCCAACGCATCCCATAGCATCGTCAGCCCTCGGACAAAAGGGATCTTGGTGATGAAACTGGCGTAGATTCGGGGGTTGAGCGGTTCGCAGTGGACGACAATTTCACCGTCGGGTGCGCGCACCGCCACGCACATCTTTCGGGCCCCGCGCATCATCACCCCTTCGATGACTGCCTGTCCGCCGTAATTAAATGGTTTGCCCATTGAATCCTCGCAAGTGGGATTGTTGAGATTGTACACCGAAGGGGAGGGCCTGTCAAGGTTCGTGCCGTCGTTCACCTCCATACTTTGGTTGTAAGGACCTGTTCAGAAATAAGTTGGCACTTTTCCAGACGAGCAAAAGTCATCCTGAGCCCGTCGAAGGGTGGCTTTTGCGGCCTGACAGCGGGAGATCGCCCTTCGACAAGCTCAGGGTGATTTCTCGCTGAATCCCAAAATGCCAGGTTATTCCTGAACGCTTCCTAAGCGTTCGGCGGGGCAGCCTTGCGAAGGTTTCGAGAGAGGTCTTTGTAACGGTTATGTGTCTCCATAGGGGAGCGGTTTTGCTTTCAAAAGCATTTCCGAACCTTCGCAAGGCTTCACCGTAAATTTGTGTTGAGGTGACAGTCACTTTTGGCACGATTATCAGGTCAGAATTTGAAAAATCATCCCGTTTTTTGCGCCAGTTCAAGTAACTGTCACGAAGATCTCTAATGCCTCATCCCTGCCGGGCGATGCTCAGCGCTCTTTGTCCACCAGCGGGTAGCCGGCCTGCTTCCAGGCGATCATCCCGCCGTCCAGGTTCCACACGTTCGTGTAGCCTAATTCTACCAGCGTGCGGGCCGCAATGGCGCTCATACCCCCACTGCGACAGTAGACGACCAGCCGGGCGTCCTTGTCGGCCGGCAACTGGTCCAGGTTCCCCTCGATCTCGTTGTAAGGGATGAAGAGGTCGGTCCCCTCGATCTCCCCTGCGTAGGGGATGTGAACGTTGATCAGCGAGAAATCCTTGTTCTCCAGCATGGCTGCCAGGCCGACGGCGCTGACGTCGGTGTAGCTGCCACCGCCTTCGACGGGCACTTGCTGGGTTTGTTGGGCCAGGTCCACGTCTGGCGCAGAGGTGGCGGGGGTGCTTTGAGCGCCGCAGGCCGCCAGCGTCAGCGCGCCGACGGCAAGGATCAACAGAACAACCAGAGAGCTACGTGATTTTGGCATCGGTCATCACTCCTTGTATTACGCTTGTTGGGTTATACCTCGCGTAAGCGTTCACCCCTCCCTGTCAGGGAGGGATCGGGGGAGGGTGGCATCTCGCCCGGAGAGAGATTCCGTCCCGGATGCAGGGTGTTTCTCCGGCGTCCCTTCCACCCCCACCCAGCCCTCCCCCTCGTTGGGGGAGGGGGTGAACGTTTACTACCTCGCAGGCAGTATAACCGGTCAGTATGAGTGTTTCTTGAAGAGCGTGTAAAGATTTGATAAAGATTTTCGGGGAAGGAAACACAGGGATGGTCCCCCTGTAGAGTGTTACTGGGCTGATATAAGCCGCTTGCATCATTGCGAGGAGCGCGGCGACGACCTGTGCCCCGAATGGGGTACCTGTGCCCCGAATGGGGTACCTGTGCCCCGAATGGGGTACCTGTGCCCCGAATGGGGTACCTGTGCCCCGTTCAGGGTAAGCAATCTCCTATCCGCAATGCGGGGATGGCTTCGCTCCCTGCGGTCGCTCGCCATGACAATAGCCGCAACACTCAAGAGGGAGACCACCAACACAGGGCAGAGGAGAGGATCTGAACACCACCGTGTCTTTCCCATTGTTTTTGGTGCGAAATCATAGTATACTCGAGTAACGACAATGTCCCTCGTGTGGGCCTGGGCCGAAGGGCTTTTGGGGGTTTCTCGGACCAGGCGAGCCTTTACCTGTCCAGCCTGTTTGTGTGCGGCTGTTCGGTCGTTGGTAGTGTCCCCGATGCGTGTTGTTGGGCAAATCGAAAGGAGTATTAGCAAGATGAAACTCTCAGGGTTGCATTTGCTCTTGACGTATCAGTGCAATTTTGAATGCGATCATTGCTTTGTCTGGGGCAGTCCGTGGCAAAGCGGCACGATGACGTTGCAGGATATTCGCCGGATACTGCGGCAGGCCAATAGCCTCGGCACCGTTGAATGGATCTATTTCGAGGGCGGGGAGCCCTTTCTCTATTACCCTATCCTGCTGAAAGGGGTTGAAGAAGCGACCCGGCAGGGGTATCAGGTTGGCATTGTTACAAATAGCTACTGGGCGACGGATGTGAACGATGCCTTCGAATGGCTGCGGCCTTTCGCCGGGTTGATCCGGGATTTGTCTATCAGCAGCGACCTGTATCACTGGAGCGAGAAGCTCGGCCAGCACGCGAAGGATGCCTGCCAGGCGGCGGAGAAGTTGGACATCCCTATCGGGGTTATCAGCATTGCCCAGCCTGAAGTGCCAGACGCAGTGTCGGGGGTCGGGCAGTTGCCGAAGGGCGAATCGCCCGTTATGTATCGTGGTCGGGCTGCCGAAAAGCTCGCCGCGCAGGCCACTCAACGTCCGTGGGAGCAATTCACAGAATGCCCATACGAGAACCTTCGCGAGCCAGGGCGGGTGCACGTGGACCCGTTTGGGAACCTGCACCTTTGTCAGGGGATCTCGCTGGGCAACCTCTTTCAAACCCCGCTGAGTGAGATTTGCGAGACGTGTGATGCCGACACGCATCCCATCGTAGGCCCTTTGCTCGAGGGCGGTCCGGTGGAGCTTGTCCGGCGCTATGGGCTCTCTCACGAAGAAAGCTACGCCGATGCCTGCCATCTGTGCTACGAAGCACGTCGGGCGTTGCGTGAGCGATTTCCGGAGATCCTCAAGCCCGATCAGATGTATGGAGTGCTCGAGTGACATTTTAGACGAGTGAATGCGGAGAATTGACGGCAACTGGAAATCTATTATAATGGTTGGGACGAATGTTCTGTCCCAGGAGAAAGTAACCAATGCGCGAAACCACCGTCGCCGTTGTGCAGATGCAACCCAAACTTTACGAAGTGGGTGATAATCTCATCCGTATGACGGAGTTCATCGAAAAGATTTGTCTGGAGCAGCGGGTGGACCTGATCGTCTTCCCCGAATTGATCACCACCGGCTACGAATGTGGCCTTCGTTTCACCGACCTGGCCGAGAAGGTGCCTGGTCACACCGTCAACCTGATGGCCCAGCGGGCAGCCGAATTCAACACTCACGTCGTCTTTGGCATGGCGCTCAAGGAGAAGGTAGAAAGCATCGTCTACGACGCGGCCATTCTGGTTGGGCCTGATGGAGAGGTCATCGGCGATTACCGCAAGGTGCATCCGCGCGGCGAAGAACGGCTGGCCTTCCGGCCCGGCTTTCGCTACCCGGTGCTGGAGACCAGCTTTGGCGCGGTGGGTCTGATGTTGGGCTGGGACATGGCCTTCCCCGAAGTCGCCCGCTCGCTGGCCCTCGACGGGGCCGAACTGTTGTGCCTGTGCGCCAATTGGGAACGGCCTCACACCGAGGAATGGAACGCTTTTGCGCTGGCGCGCGCTTTTGAGAACTCTGTTTTCATCGCTGCCGCCAACCGCATCGGCGAGGAGCCCAGCTATACCTTCTTTGGCCAGAGCATGATCGTTGGCCCGCGCGGCGAGGTGTATAGCTCCATTGACGAGGAGACCGAGGGCTATGCCCTGGCCCGGATTGATCTGGACGAGGTGCGTCGCATGCGCGAGGAATATCAGCTTTTCCAGCTTCGCCAGCCAACCACCTACCGGGCCATCGTTCGCAAGTATTGAGACTACTGCTCAGGTTGGCCGGGATTGGGAGATTGGGGGATTTTTCCTTCATCTTCTTCTATCTCCAAATCCCCTAATCCCGGCTACCTGATAGCCTGAGCAATTACGTGAAACGGCCCGCGGCTTTCTTTGGTCGCGGGTTTGTTGTGTGATGGTAAACGTTCACCCCTCCCTGGCAGGGAGGGGCCGGGGGAGGGTCTTTGTCCCCCGCGTTATCCATCGCGTTGATGAGCTGAAATGAACTATGGGTAGAGACAGACCAGAAGGGCGGTCGCGCGTTCAGCCCCGACGTGAGGAAGAGACAGGCCCGGACAGCGGTTATCAACGCCTGCTCCGAGAATTGCGTGGGGGTCGCTACATTGACCTGGAGAAGGACACCCAATTCAGCGAAGCGTGGATCCTGTTGGGTTTGCTGCTGACGTTGGCGGGTCTGGCCTTCAACCATCAATTTCTATTGTCGGCGGCGATGATGCTTTTTGTGGTGGCCGCCGTCGGCTGGCTGTGGAACCAACTCAGCCTCTTTGGCTTGCACTACCGGCGTCGTTTCAGCGAAACCCGGGCCTTTCTGGGCGAGACGGTTGAGCTGACTTTGGAGGTGCGTAACCAAAAATTTTTGCCGCTCACCTGGCTGGAGATCCTGGACATCTTCCCGCCAACCCTGCCCCTGGACCGGGGACAGGTCGTGCTCAACCGCGCCAGCAACCTGGGAGAGTTCCGCACTTTTTGGACGCCCGGCGCTTTTCAGCGTCTCACACGTCGCTTTACCATTCACTGCACGCAACGAGGCTATCACGTCTACGGCCCGGCCAGCATCAGCACCGGCGATGGCTTTGGCCTTTTCAGTCGCAAAGCGGTTGATGTCCAGCGCGATCAGATCATCGTCTATCCTCGTCTCTACTCTGTGGCCGAACTGCGACTGCCGGCCAAGAACCCTTTTGGCGAGCGCAAGTCTTGCCATCGCCTTTTTGAAGACCCGCTGCGGACCAGCGGCATTCGGGAATGGCAATCGAGCGATAGTTTACGCCGCGTGCATTGGAAGGCCACCGCTCGCCATCAACGGATGCTCAGCCGGCTCTACGAGCCCAGCGAGGAGCCGCAGGTCGTGATCTTTTTGAACGTGGCCACTTTGCCACGCCACTGGCAAGGCAACATCCCCGAATTGCAAGAGCGGGCGATCAGCGTGGCCGGCAGTCTGGCGGCTTTTTGCACGGAGCTGCGCCTGCCGGTGGGCCTGATCGCCAATGGCTTTTTGCCCGGCAGTGACCAGCCCCTGCGCCTGCTGCCGGGCCGCAGTCCCGACCAGCTTGTGCGCATTTTGGAGCTGCTGGCAGCCATCACCCCTTTTGCCACCCGGCCCATCGAGGAGATGCTCTTGCGAGAATCGCCCCGGCTGCCCTGGGGCGCTACGCTGCTCGTCGTCACCGCTATCGCTCACGACGATCTGCTGGCGGCCCTGCTGGACCTGGACAAGGCGGGACGGCAGATTGTGCTCTTTACTCTGGCCGAAAAGCCGCCGTCCCGCCGATTGCCTGGCATTTTGGTCTATCATTTGCCCCACCTGGTGGACGACCTGGTCGCGCCCCAGACAGTGCTTTGGAGGGAATGATCCGATGCTTCTCACTCGTCACCGCCGGGGACTGATTTACCTCTGCCTGGCCGGCATGGAGATGACCTGGTTCACGCCGTTCGTCCTTTTCTTCTATCCGCAGGCCAGAAATTGGACACCTTTCGTGGTCTTCGCCGGTCTGTTGGGGGGATTGCTGGCGCTGATGTTGCTGCTCGAGCTTCTGAGCCGGCTGGAGGTCGCCTCGCCTGGCTACGAGCTGACGATACTGGGTCTGATCTGGCTGAGCAGCTTGTTGTTGGTGCGCTTTGGGCTTTATGCTCGTGCGCCCGCCGGTGATCTTGGCTGGTTATACAACACCTTCGACG
>JAJRXB010000515.1 GCA_024276515.1 Chloroflexota bacterium | reverse complement strand
CTCATCAGACTGTGTAAAAAGTCATTTGACGCAAATCATGGGCGGGGGTTATAATGGGTCTACCTTCAGGAGGTAGGCCCAAATGAGATACATCGCCGGCATCCCCCGCCAACAACTGGTGCTTTTTCCCGAGAGTCTGGACGAGTACATCAGCGCCGATAACCCGGTTGCGGTTCATTGATGCCTTCGTGGACAGCCTGGATTTGGCCGCCGCCGGTTTCACCCACACCACCCTGGCCGAGACGGGTCGCCCACCCTATGATCCCCGTGACTTGTTGAAATTGTATATCTACGGCTACCTGAACCGCATCCGCAGCAGCCGCAAGTTGGAGCAGGAGTGTCAGCGGAACGTGGAAGTGATGTGGCTGTTGGGCAAACTGGCTCCTGACCATAAGACCATCGCCGACTTTCGTAAAGACCACCGCCAGGCGTTCAAGGCAGTGTTCAAAGCCTTCTGCCTGCTGTGCCGGGAGTTGGATTTGTTCGGGGCTGAGTTGATCGCCGTTGATCAGCAAGTTCAAAGCGGTCAACAGCTCCAAACGCAACTTCACCCAAAGCAAGGTGAAGCAATATCTGCAAGAGTTGGAGCAACGGATCGAAGCCTATCTGAAGGAATTGGATGAGCTCGACCAGATCGAGGCCCCAGTCGTTCCGCCCCAGCGATCGGCCGGGCAACTGCAGGCCAAGATCGAGCGACTGAAAACCCGCCAGGTCAGGTACCAGGGCTACTTGAAACGGATGGAAGAAAGTGGCGCAAGCCAACTTTCCCTGACCGACCCCGACAGCCGCTCTATGCCCAAAAGCCCCAAAGCGCCGGTGGCCTACAATGTCCAAACGGCAGTAGACAGCAAACACCACCTGATCGTGGCTCAGGATGTGACCAACGACATCACCGACCGGAATCAGGTCAGCCGCATGGCCCTGGAGGCCAAAGAGACCCTGGGCGTGGAGCAGATCAAGGCGGTGGCCGATATGGGCTACGCCCACGGCAAAGAATTGAAAGCCTGTCTGGAGGCCGGGATCGAACCTTATGTGGCCCGGCCTGACACCTCGGCCAATGCCAGGCTGGGCTTGTGTGGTAAAGAACGGTTTGTCTATGAACCTCAGACGGATACCTATACCTGCCCGGCTGGCGAAACCCTCACCTTTCGCTTTGACACGGTGGAACAAGAGCGGCATATCCGCTATTATAAAACCGCGGCTTGTAGGGGGTGTCTTTTGAAAGAAAAATGCACCCGCAACAAGGCCGCATGCCGATGCGCTTTGTCTGAAATCGAAGTAAGGAGAAAATGAGATGGTGGGAATGATCGTGCTCGTCGTGGTGGGAGCACTTATAATTGGGGTGCTGATCTTGTGGTTCTTTGGTGAGCGCTGGTACCCGCTACGGGGTTCAACGTGGCGTTTCTTGCGTGAAGGGGGCTTGGGACGGCTGCTAAACGGGAGCGCCTTGCATGCATACGCTTACGGGCGCTGGACCAACCAGTACATTGATGTGTTGATCAACCGCATCTATCCGGGGTTAGACGCTCAGGGCCGCCAACGATGGGCGGATCATTATCATGGCAAGGTGCTTACCCAAGAACATGCTCGGGCGATCATCACGCTCAATCAAGACATACCGTTGCAGGACTTGGAACAGATCATTCCTTATCCGGTGGCGCGGAATATCGTGCTAAAGGGGCCACCTGACGTGGCGGTTTATGAGTGTGGTTGCCGGCACGCACGAGCCAATCACTGTGAGCCAACCCAGGTGTGCATGATAATAGGGCAGCCGTTTGTGGATTTCGTTCTTGAACACAATCCACAGAGTAGCCGTCGACTCAGCCAGGCGGAGGCCCTGGCGCTTTTGGATGCTGAACACGAGAGGGGACATGTGCATTCGGCCTGGTTTAAGGATGTCTGCCTGGATCGGTTCTACGTGATCTGCAACTGCTGCAAGTGTTGCTGTGGCGGGATTGAGGCGATGACAAAATATGGAATGCAGATGATGGCTTCTTCGGGCTATGTGGCTCAGGTGGACGAATTACTCTGTGCAGCCTGTGGGACCTGTGAGGAGTCCTGTCCATTTGGTGCGGTTGAGGTGGAGGACACAGCAGTCGTGGATTGGGAGACGTGTATGGGCTGCGGGGTTTGCGTAGGACAGTGTCCCAACGAGGCGATGCGGTTGATACGTGATGAGAGGAAGGGCGAACCCCTAGATGTGTGGGTGCTGGCAGGGCTGGAACACTCTGAATTTCTGGCGGGCCTCCCCTGAAGAGACGGGTGAAGCACTGCTGAACATCTGCCAGAAAGGTCCTTTTTTGCCATAATGATGCTAGAAATGGCGACAAAAGTGCCGGTCACTTTATTCAGGAACAAGTCTAACTTGGAAAGTGTCTGGTAGAGAAAATGCGATTGCCCTGCCCGAATCGGCAGGGCTTTTCGACGCTCTAGCGCGAGCAAGGTGACAGTCACCTCGTTCGGCATAACACCTCGGCAAAAGAGGTGACTGTCACCTGGGTTGATTCTTTGAAAAGCCCCGCCCGAATCGCAGTAGACATGACGTATCGGCTCATTTATGGTATAATGAGTCGAGCTTTGGTGATCCCCCCATTTCATCATTTATGCATAAAGGAGACACTATGTCGGTGGTCATCGCCATTGCCAACCAAAAAGGGGGCGTTGGAAAGACGACGACGGTCATCAACCTGGGAGCTGCTCTGGCCGAGTTGGGACGCCGCACCCTTTTGGTGGATATGGACCCGCAATCTGCCCTGTCGGCCGGACTGGGCGTGGACTCTTACAATCTGCAACGGACCATCTACAACGTCCTCGTTGATTCCGAGATGCCGATTCAGGAAGTCATTCACACTGTCCGCCCGAACCTGGACGTTGTACCCTCGAATATAGACCTGGCAGCAGCAGAAGTTGAACTCATCTCGGCCATCGGTCGGGAGTACGTTCTCAAAGAGGCGTTGGCGCCGATTCGTGACCAGTACGACTACGTGCTTATTGACGCGCCGCCCAGCCTGGGGTTGCTGACTGTCAATACCTTGACCGCCGCCGACCAGGTCATCATCCCTCTCCAATGCGAATTCCTGGCGTTGCGCGGCATGCGTTCTTTGCTTGAGTCCATTAGCAAGATAAAAGCCAAAGTCAATCCGCGTCTGGAAATACGTGGCATCCTGGGCACCATGTACAACACGCGCACACTCCATGCCCAGGAAGTGATGGACGAGATACGCTCCTTATTTGGGGATAAAGTTTTCGACGTAGTTATCAAGTCGAGCATCCGATTTGCCGAGGCGCCGGTCGTTCACCAACCCATTCTTGAATATGAACCGAACCACGAAGGTGCTGCGGCTTATAGAAAGCTTGCGGAGGAGATCATCAATGGCGAGAAAACGAGCCAGTCTCAAGGACAAGGGTGAGGAGATTCTGGGCGTAAAGCGAGGTGGCCAGGGCGCTGATATTCTGTTTGGTACTGGCACCAAGGCTAAGCCGACGCCCCCTGAAGAGGACGGCACAGCGGCTGCCCCGTCGCCGGCCGAGGAGACTCCGTCCGAAAGAGAGGCTGACCTCGACGAATTGCTGGGTGCGGAGGCCGAGGCAGCAGAAAAAGAGGCTCCAGCGCCGGCCGTGGCCGAATATCCGGCGGCTGAAGAGGGCCTGCCCGAAGGCGAGGCCGACCTCGATGAGGAGTTAGACCTGGACGAGTTGCTGAGTGCCGAGGCCGAAGCCGCTTTGCCCGAGTTAGCCACCACACCTGCCGCGCCGGCTCCCCCACCACCAGAACCTGCCGTAACGCTCCCGACCGCTGCTCCTCCTCCGCCTCCACCGACCTATCCCCCAAGGGGACCGGCGGGCGCGCCGCCGCCGGCCGTGGAGCGACCAGCCCCGGCCCCCCCGGCCTATCCCCCACGGGGACCGGCGAGTGTGCCGCCGCCAGCCGTGGAGCGACCGGCCCCGGCACCGCCCGCCCCATCTCCGCCCGCCCCGGTGCCCGCTGTAGCGCCCCCCAGCACGGCCACCGGCGCTCCCGATCTTACAGTGCCGCGCCCGCCGCGTTACATCCAGATGGTGGGCGAGGACTTTGACGTGCTATCTGAGGAAGTCTCCGCCGACGCTGCCGCCGCCGCGCTGGTGGGTGCGCCGGAAGGCATCCGGCTGACTGCCGAGGAACGAGACCGCCTTGCGCGCCGCACCTCTGTGCAGAAGAAGTGGGTTGAACTCGATCGAGCTATCGAAGGTCAATACGACCGGATCCTCAGAGAGAACGTGAGTGTCAGCAAGCCGATCACCGATTGGTGTCAGAACATGCTGGCCGAGGCCCGCGCAATCGTGTTAACTCAGCAAGTGAGCAAGCTGGCCAAGGCCGAGTGGAACGTGGAACAGGTGCGCGCTCGCCTCGACCGGGCCGAGGAAAGTCGAAAGCAGGCCAATCGTTATGCCTGGCCGATCACCACTTGGGGCATAATTTGGTTTGCGATCTTCGTCTACCTCATCTTCAATCCAACGTTGATCTTGCAGCTTCTCACCCAGGGAGGCATCACCGATTCGTTTCTCGTCCCCGACATCTTCCTGCGATCCCTCTTCTTCGGTGGCATTGGGGGCGTCGCCGCTGTGTTCTATCACCTCTTCAAATACGTGCGAGAGCGCAGCTTTGATAGTCAATACATCCTCTCTTACGTGGGCAAGCCATTTATGGGCATGATCCTGGGCAGCATCATCTATCTCACGGTTTTCGTGATGATGCGAGTTGTGGGTCTTGCTCCTATCGGGTTGCAAGGAAGTGATACCGACCCGATGGTCGAGGTGATGTATACAGCCCTCCTGTTCTTCATTGCGATGGCGGCCGGCTTCAAGGAGAACCTGGCCTTTAATTTGCTCAATCGGGTGATAAAGGCTGTGTTGGGCGAAGAAAAGGAAGCAGAGGAACTCCCTACCCCGCCTCCGATCTCGGAAACTACTGAGTAGTGCTCCCTGCCGAAAGTTGAGGGCCGAGACAATTTTAATCAGACAGGCCTGGGCAGTAACCGGCCCTTTATATTTTGTAAGCGTTCGGAGGGTCATCCAGAAACCCGGTTTTTGGCCCTCTGCTGACGTGAAAAAAGCCCGGTTTCTCTGCCCCAACCGAACGCTTACTGTATTTTATCATCCGGTGTGGTGACTCCCTACTCAAGTGACAGGCACTTTTTATAAGTGCCTGTCACTTGATGCGTATTCACGCAAAAGGCATAGGTCACAGATTAATTCGTTGCAGACGTGGGTTGTGCGTCAGGCCGGGGATGCGTCCCCGCTTGGCTACGGGGTGTCCCTCAATTTCCTTGATGTCGGCGGTAAAATCGATGGGAGGGGCGCCAGAGATGGCGCTGCCAACGCCAAAGGCATCTACCGGCGCGTTTCGCTCGCGGAAAAGCTGAATGCGCGTTGGGTCTATGCCGCCGGAGACGACGATTTTCACGTGCTCAAAGCCGGCCTGGTCCAACCGGGCGCGGACTTCCTGAACCAGGTCGGGAGTCACGCGCCCCCGTTCGCGGGGGGTGTCGAGGCGCACACCCCACAAGTGATCTCCCAGCGCCTGGGCCACCCGCAGACTTTCTTCCGCTTCGTCCTTGAAGGTATCTACCAGCGCGATGCGTCTGACCTCGGGTGGGATGTGGCGGTCAAAGGCCTGGGTGGCCTTCACCGTGTCGCCCATCACCAGGCACAGCGCGTGAGGGATGGTGCCGCTGGGAACAATCCCGGCCAGTCTGGCGCCGGCGGTGGTGGCACAGCCGGCGCAGCCACCCACGATGGCGGCGTATTCCATATGGGCCGCCACACTCGGATGCACGTGTCGCGCCCCAAAACTGATGACCGGAATGTCCCCCGCCGCCTGCACACAGGCCCGCGCGGCCGTCGCCCAGCCACTTTCGTGGGCCAGGATGCCCAGGTAGGCTGTTTCGTAGAGCACGAAGGAGCGGTAGGGGGCGGTGATCCGTAACACCACCTCTTTGGCCTGCACCAGCGTGCCTTCTTCCAACGCCCATACCTCGGCGTCGGTCGGCAGCACCCGGCGCAGCAGGTCGATCACCTCTTTCATACCGCACAGCAACCCATCGGCACTGGGGAAGACCTCCATCGAGACAACCGGGTTGAGGCCCTCCATTTCCATGATGTGGCGGGTTCGCATAAAGTACACGTCTGCCGTCTGGCCCGACAGGATCGGATCAATTTGGTCACTCATTGGACTCTCCTCGTTGGATTTGTATCTGGCATAACCTGAAGGCTCATGTCCAATACAAGTGCCTGAAGTGACCGTCACTTCAGGTTTATAACGAAGGTTGACTCTCCTGAAAAAAGGCAATGACGAGGCCACAGGTATCCAAATTCTTAGAAATTGTCAGCGGATTGAGCAGATTTTAGCCGAAAAATCTATAATAATCCGCTCCATCCGCTCAATCTGCTGACTTTTTTCAGTGGAGTCAAGGTTGCTTGTTAAAATCAAGCCGCTTGATGATTTCAGTAAAGTGACGGTCACTTGTTCTGAACATGAGCCGACCTGAATTCAGAGATGCTGCAATGGGGGTAAAGGCCGATGCTCTATTTGAATTATACGCCGTCCCGCCAGTGGAGGCAAAGAGGCCGTTCCAAAAGCGTCCGGCACACCGCGACTTGCAGCTTGCGCCATCCGGTACATTTGCCCAGAGCGATTCGACGCGAATTTGACAGCCAGCGGAAGTTGTGCTATTGTAACGCTTAAGGTTTGTGTATCATTTTTGCGCAATCTTCTATGCGCTGGGTATGAAGTAGTTTGTGTGGCACCCGGCATCACGACAGATCGCCAGCAGCCCCAACTGCTGGCGATTTTTGCGTAGAGATGTTTCCACCCGTCCCGCCCGGGGCGACGTAACGGGCGGTGGGACACCCGTAGAATCATTGCAGGAAGGAGGTATTCCCGGTGGAACGAAAGACCGGCGTGGTCAAGTGGTTCAGCCGCGCGAAGGGCTATGGTTTTATCACGCCCGACGAAGGCGGCGACGACGTGTTCGTCCACTACACTGCCATCGTGGGCGAGGGGTTCCGCAACCTCGACCAGGATGACCGGGTGGAGTTCACCGTCGAAAGCACTGAAAAAGGTCTGCAAGCCGCGGACGTCACGCGCTTGTAGTCTCGGCGGATCCGGATTTTGCGCTCCCGGTTGTTCGATGCCGGAGATTGGATAGCACTGTAGCCCAACAAAGGTCGAAATCTGGATCTGCTGAGTCGATATCCAGCTTTGGAAAAGTGGTTGGAGCCCGGTTGATGTCGCCGCGACCGGGCTCTGTGTTTGCATCAGACACAAAAAACGTCGGAAGCGGTCATTTTCCAGGTTTCGGGGCCGGGTTGAATTTGACAGTTACCTGTCGTAGAGGGTATAATCCCTTGACGTGAGCTTTCTCCCAGCCGGAAATACATCCAGGAGACGATTGTTAGATGCCTAAACGGACTTATCAACCTAAAAAGCGACGCCGGGCGCGCGTACATGGCTTCCGGGCGCGTATGCAAACTCGAGGCGGACGCAACGTACTCAAGGCGCGACGTTTGAAAGGGCGGCGCAGACTGGCCCCTCAACCGCGCCACCCCAAGCGAATCAATTGGAACGCGGGTTAGCTCAGCAGATCGGCGAATCGGCAACCTGGCTTCAGTCTGCGGATTCGCCGACTCGCAGCTTACGGGATGGAGCGCAAATACCGTTTAAGGCTCAACGCCGACTTCCAACGCGCCCGACAAGAGGGCAAATCGTGGGCTAATCGTTTAATGGTCTTGTGCGCCCTCCCCAACGAGTTGGAACACAGTCGCTTCGGCTTCGCTGCCAGCAAACGCATCGGCAAAGCGGTGATACGCAATCGTGTCAGGCGGCGCATGCGCGAAGCGGTTCGTTTGCGCCGCGCCTCAATCGTCGAGGGGTGGGATTTGGTCTTCATCGCTCGCCCCCCCATAGTGCGCGCTACCTATGCCGAGGTCGCGCAAGCCGTTGACGACCTTTTGCGTCGGGCAAATTTGTGTAAATAGAGCTGTTCCCTTTTAAGCAAAAGCAGGTGACAGTCACTTGAACTGGCGCAAAAAACGGGGTGATTTTTCAAATTCTGACCTGATGATTGAGCTAAAAGTGACTGTCACCTCAGCACAAAAGCCGAGGACAGGGGTTGTGAAGTACATAGCATTGGCACTCATTCGACTTTATCAGCGGTTCGTCTCTCCGCTCTTTCCCCCCACTTGCCGATTTGAACCGAGTTGTTCTCACTATGGATACGAAGCCATCAGCAAATACGGGATTCTGCAAGGGGGATGGCTGACTGTCAAACGGGTTAGCCGTTGCCATCCGCTCAACCCAGGCGGCTACGACCCAGTGCCAGAGTTGCATCGAGATTAGAGCGATAGATAGCACATGTGGCCGATAGGAAGCCGCTGGCTATCAGCTATTTTGGAGGTTTTTCAGGTATGAATATTTGGCAGGCCTTCGTTGGCCTCATCGCGGGTGCCTTGACCACCTTCGCCGATCTGATCGGCGGGTTGGGCATCCCTTATTCGTTTGGTTTTGCGATCATCCTTTTCACCCTCGTCATCAAACTGGTCACTCTGCCCCTCACCTTGCAGCAGCTTCGCGCCTCGAAGGCGATGCAGGAGTTGCAGCCGGAACTCCAAAAACTGCAAAAGAAATACAAGGGCGACCGGGAAAAGCTGTCCCAGGCACAGATGGAATTGTATAAGCAGGCAGGGGTCAACCCGCTGGGGGGCTGTTTGCCCACGCTCGTCCAGTTTCCCGTTTGGATTGCTCTCTATCGGGCTCTCTTCAATCTGGCCAACGAGGGTGTGCTCAACCAGGGGTTCTTCTGGATCCCCAGCCTGGCCGAGCCTCGAGATTTGAGCTGGATATGGCCTCTGCCCACCACCACAGATGCCTGGGTGACGGCCGCCGCTTTTCTGGTGTTGCCTATCCTCACCGTTATCACCCAGATCATCGTCCAGAAAATGATGACGCCCCCCAACCCCGACCCGCAACAGGCTTCGATGAATCAGATGATGATATTTATGCCCTTTATGTTTGGCTTTTTTGCATTGCAAGTGCCTCAGGGGTTGGCGCTTTATTGGGTTACGTCGAACGTTTTTAGTTTGATTCAGCAATTCTTCGTAACCGGGTGGGGAAGCTTAAAGTTGACGCCAACGGCGGTCAAGGCGTCGGTTACGTCCACAGACAAAACTCCTGCTGCCACGAAAAGGACCAAAAAGGATGGCAAGCGAAAAAAAAGAAAGCGTTGAGATTTTAGCCAGAACAGTTGAAGAGGCAATTGACCGGGGTCTGAGCGAACTGGGCCTGAGGCGAGATCAGGTTGAAGTGGAAATCATCAACCCCGGCCGGAGTG
>JAJRXB010000514.1 GCA_024276515.1 Chloroflexota bacterium | reverse complement strand
CCTGCGGCGGGCCGGGTGTCGGCGAGGCCGGTTCTGGCTGGCGGTGGCACTCCTTTTCGCCCTCATCTCACTGGGGCCGGGACTGCACGTTTTGGGACACTACCGGTTCCCCTGGCTCTCGTGGATGCGGATGGGCAGTGTAGCCCAGAGGCTGGGTGTGCCGATGAAGCCTGAATGGGTACAGATGTTCAATGAAGCCCCGATGATCCCGATGCCGGGAGCAGTGTTACAGTTGCTGCCGTTTTTCAAGTGGACACGTGCGCCCAGCCGCTTTATCGTCGTAACCATGCTGGCGCTGGCAGTGCTGGCCGGCTTTGGGGTCACGCGCTTGCGCGAGAGCTTGCAAAGCCGCCGCTGGCTGCGCTGGCCCGCATCCACTGTCGTCACGGCGGCACTGGGCGTGGTCGTGCTGTTGGAATTTTGCATCCTACCTTTTCCCACCACCCCGGCCGCCGTATCCCCCTTCTACCGCCGTCTGGCCGAGGAGCCCGGCGACTTTGCCATCCTCGAACTGCCCATCCTGCCCTACCAATTGCGGCCCCAGTACTGGCAGACTGTGCATGGCAAGCGGCTGGTCTATGGCCACATCTCCCGCGTGCCGGAGGAGCGGTTCGCCTACCTCGACTTTATCGAGCGTGAGGTCTATCATCCCACTGGCTACTTCGAGACAGTGGACATCCGCTACCTGGTGTTGCACGAGGATCAATTGGCCAATCTGGAGCCAGCGGAAGCAGAGACTCTCAAAGAAACACTGGACACCAATTTTGAATTGGTCAGGACGGAGGAGAATCTACGTATCTACTGCGGTTACGCTGATTGCGTTTCAATGGAGATTCCCTGATGCGCCAACGTGTCTATGCACTGCTTCGCACTCGCTGGTTCGCTGTCTTTGCGGTGGCCCTGACCTTGGGCATGCTGGTATGGCGCGGCCTGGGAGGCATCTGGCAACTCCATGCTGGGCGACTTGACCGGATGATGGACTTTGGCGCGTACTACGTGGCTGCAACGGCTTGGCGCACAGGCATAGACCCCTATGCTCACACACTCGAGGCTTGGGCCCGGATCGCCAGGGGGTACGGTGTCCCCACTGAGCCAGTCCCCTACCTCTACCCACCGTTGGCACTCCTACCGGTGCTCCCATTCACTTGGCTGCCATTCGAGCTAGCCACCGTAATCTGGACACTGCTCAGCATTGCCGCGTTCGTGGTAGCTGCACTGCTGGCCGCACATGTGGCCAGGCAGCCCATAGCGCCGTTCTTGTTGGTCTTGGCATTCTTTCTTCCCGTCCACGTCACCTTGAGCTATGGACAGGTGAACGGTGTCGTACTGTTGACGATGGTCGCTTTCCTGTATTGGGCGTGGCGCAGGCGAGCAGTCTGGGCAGGGCTCGCCATTGGCTTTGGGACGCATCTCAAGTTGTTCCCCGCTGGCTTAGTCGCCTACCTGTTCGTGCGCCGCCGTTGGCATCAGGCGCTCTGGGCAGCGACAGCCGTGGTGACGCTGATGCTACTGGGGCTGTTTGTCTTCGGCCTTCAGATATGCCTCTCGTTTGCGGTAACCCGATTGGGCGGGTTGGCAGGGGCTTTGTTCGGTCCCCCGTCCGCTGCCTCTCGCTTTGCCGCCGATTTGTTCGGAAGTGCTGCCCCCCGCAACCCTGAGCAATTGCCGCGCCTGGTGCTCGGTGCACTCCTGCTTGCCACCGGCTTACTGTTGGCCATAGGCCGGCCCTCCCTGCGCGGCGAAACCGCTCTCGCCGTCACCACACTTGTGCTCATCTCGCCTATCGGCGGCTATCACAGACTGGCGGCGCTGCTCTTGCCATTTTGGTATATCCTCGACGTCAGCCTGTCCAGAGTAGCCCCCTGGCCCGTGACCGCCGGAGCCACGCTGACCTGGGCTGCCGTCAATCTACAATGGGGACTCTACTGGGCCATACACCACGGGCTGGGCTTCCTCGCCCCCCCTTGCTCCAATTGGCACCTGGGCGGCGCTGGTGCTGTGGGTATTGGTGGTAGCCGCCCTCCAATGCGACCGCGCTCGCCGTTTGGAACCTGATCTCACCGCAAGGAGCCGAAATGGGTGAACCTCCCCTACTCTCAACTCGCCGCCGCATTGATCCCGGCATCTTGACACTAGTCTTGGCGTTGCTGCTGCTTTTCCCCCTACTGTTCAAGCCCTGGGTGCACGGAGCCGACACCATCGGCTACTACTCCTGGCTGCGCTCACTGGTCATAGATGGCGACCTGCAGACGGCCGACGAGTTCGAGCACTACGGCATGGGTTGGCTCAACACCTACGCCGATACGGGGCTGCGCGACAATCCCGGCGCGGTGGGCTCGGCGGTGCTGTGGTCGCCCTGGTTTCTGGCCGTCCACGGGCTCACCCTGCTGGGCCGTGCCCTGGGCTGGCCCTGGGCCGCCGATGGCTACGGGCAGCCGTACATCCTGGCCGTCAGCCTGGGCAGCACGGTGTACGCCTTTGCGGGTCTTTTGCTCACCTATCGCCTGGCGCGGAGCTTTTTTGCAACCCCGCTAACTGCTCTGGCAGTGGCGGCCGTCTGGCTGTCGTCGCCCCTGGTTTTCTACATGTACAGCCATCCCCTTATGTCCCACGCCAACGATGCCTTCGCCTACGCGCTCTTCCTATTCGCCTGGTATCGCACGCGAGAGCGGCGCAGCGCGACCCAATACGGGCTGCTGGGACTGACCGCCGGGCTGTGCGCCCTGGTGCGTAACCAGAACGCCGTCCTGGTGCTCTTTCCACTATGGGAGGTTGCCCTTCACACCGTGCGGGCCGGGCAGCGCGAGAATTGGAAGCGAGCGGTGCGCCAGGGATTGCGGAGAGGAGGAGCCTTTTCAGTGGCGTGGTGGCTGGCATTCTTGCCCCAACTGCTCGTCTGGCGCACCATCTTCGGCACCTGGCTGCCCGGTAACCCCTACGCGCACAGTGGCGGCGGCACGTTCGACTTTCTGCGCCCCCACATCCTCGGTGTCCTCTTCTCCACAAATCATGGCCTGTTCGTCTGGACACCACTGATGCTGCCGGCGGTGTTGGGTTGGCTCTTTCTGTGGCGTGGAGACCGCCGGTTGACTTCCCTGCTGGTAGTCAATTTCGCTCTACAGGTCTACATCATCGCCTCGTGGAGTTCGTGGAGCGGCTCGGCCGCTTTCGGGCAGCGGTTCTTCACCAACATGGTGCCCGCTTTCGCCCTGGGGCTAGCCGCGCTGCTCGACGGGCTACAGCGGCGAGTGCGGTTCCGGTGGCTCGTCACAGCCTGTGCTTTCTTCGTCGTCTGGAATGGGTTGCTCATCGTGCGCTACGTTGTGGCGGACATCTCCCGTTCCGGCTCCGTACCGCTCGGCGAGCTGATCGCCGGCCAGTTCACCGTGATCCCCCGCTATTTCGACCGCCTCATCCACATTCTGCTGAAGAGGACCGAGTGACTGCCTGAGAGGCCATGAATCATGCGCATCCTTCATCTTTACAAGGATTACTTCCCCGTCCTGGGCGGCATCGAGAATCACATCAGGGTGCTGGCCGAAGCCCAGACCGCTGCCGGACACCGGGTCACCGTGTTGGTGTGCGACCCCGGCCGGCACACCCGTATCGAAGAACTCCACGGCGTCCGCGTCATCAAAGCCGGCCGGCTGACCACCGCCGCTTCCATGCCCCTCAGCCTCAGCCAGCCGTTCATCCTGGCCCGCCTGCGCCCCGACGTCGTCCACCTCCACTCTCCCTACCCTCTGGGCGAAGTGGCCAATCACTTCCTGGGCCGCGCCCGGACCACCGTGATCACCCACCACTCGGACGTGGTTCGCCAGAAACGGATCCTGCGCCTCTACGGGCCGCTCCTGCGGCGGGTGCTGCGCGCCGCCGAGCGCGTCATCGCCACCAATCCCCATTACATCGAGACCTCACCCTGGCTCCGCCCGGTGCGCGACCGGTGTGTGGTGGTGCCGCTGGGAGTGGAGGTAGACCGGTTTGCGCGGGAAAGCGAACGGTCGCCGGGGAGCGAACTCCTGTTCGTGGGCAAGTTGCGCTATTACAAGGGCGTGGACGATCTGCTGCGGGCTTTGGTGGAGCTCCCGGCGGCGCGCCTGACCGTGGTGGGGGCCGGGCCAATGCGCGGTGAATGGGAGGCCCTGGCTCGCCAACTGGGCCTGGCCGAGCGGGTGACCTTCACCGGTGAGATCCCCGACGCCGAACTGCCCGCCCGCTACGCGGCCGCCGACCTGTTCGTCCTCCCGGCCAACGCCCGCGCCGAGGCTTTCGGCACCGTGTTGCTGGAGGCCATGGCCGCCGGATTGCCCTGCATCAGCACCGAGCTGGGCACCGGCACCTCCTGGGTGGTGCAGCACGGCCTCACCGGGCT
>JAJRXB010000513.1 GCA_024276515.1 Chloroflexota bacterium | reverse complement strand
TTGAACTCGACCGCAAAATTCTGGCCGATATGGCCGTTCACGACGCTGAGGGCTTCGCCAGGCTGGTCGAGACGGCCCGGTCTGCGCTATAGGGCGAATCTGCAAACCAAAAACAAATCTGCCAATCGGCGAACTACCCTTCGCCGATTGGCA
This sequence comes from Chloroflexota bacterium, assembly GCA_024276515.1. Lineage (GTDB taxonomy): Bacteria > Chloroflexota > Anaerolineae > 4572-78 > NAK82 > JAJRXB01. Next base: position 14,841 of record JAJRXB010000513.1, on the reverse strand, counting down.
GATTTGTTGATTAGAGTTGTTCCCTTTTAAGCAAAAGCAGGTGACAGTCACTTGAACTGGCGCAAAAAACGGGGTGATTTTTCAAATTCTGACCTGATAATTGTGCCAAAAGTGACTGTCACCTCAGCACAAATTTATTTAGGAACAACTCTATTCGTTGACTTATGGGAACAGCACCACTTTGCCGCTGTTGCCAGAGGCCATCGCTTCCAACGCCTCTTCAAACTTGTCTAGCGGAAAGCGATGGGTGACGACCGGCCTCAGATCAACCACCCCCGAGTTCAGCAACCCCCGCATTTGATACCACGTCTCCCAAAGTCGCCGTCCAATGATGCCATAAACGGTGATGCCCTTGAAAATCACCTCGTTGGCCAGATCGAATTCAAAGGGTGCCGGCGGAATGCCAAGCAAAACGGCCACCCCCCCATCTTTGAGCAGACGAAATCCGTCGCGGATGGCCGACGGTGCTCCCGACATTTCGAGCAGCACGTCGACGCCCTCGCCCTCGGTCGCCTGACGCACCGCCGCGACCACGTCTTCTTTGGCCGGGTTCAGGGTAACGTCGGCCCCCATGGTGCGGGCCAGTCCCAGACGATAGGAACTGATGTCGGTGGCGTAGATGGAGCGAGCGCCCACCGCCTTGACGATGGCCAGCATCATCAAACTCACCGGGCCGCAGCCCGTCACCAGCACTTTGCGCGCACTCAGGTCGGTGGCAAAGGCGGTGTGTACCGAATTGCCAAAATTTTCTTGCAAAACGGCCAGCTCCACCGGCATGTCGGGAGGGTTGATCCACGCATTTTCCTCTGGCAACACAACGTACTCGGCAAATGCACCGTCTCGATCCACGCCGATGATCTGGGTGTTTGGGCAAATGTGTCCCCGGCCGGTGCGGCAGTAGACGCAGGTGCCGCACACAATGTGACTCTCGGCAGAGATAAAGTCGCCAACCTGCACCTGGGTGACTCGCTCTCCCACCGCCACCACCTCGCCACACAGTTCGTGCCCCACAATCAACGGGGGCCGGATACGGCCTTGCGCCCACGGATCCCAACGGTAAATGTGCAGATCGGTGCCGCAAATCGAGGTGGCTTTGACCCTCACCAAAACGTCCCCGGGCCCAACGGTTGGGACGTCGACCATTGTCATCTCTAGCCCTGGCCCGGGGTGAGCCTTGATCACAGCTTTCATTTTTTCTGCCATGCCTCTGTCTCCTTTGACTGAGCAAGTGGCAGGCTCTCGTTGCCTACCCCTTAGTACTACAACCTCACTTCGCTGATGGCGGGTAACTTTGTGCAAGTTTAACAGTCATCCTTCGACAGACTCAAGGTGCTGATTGCTCCTAACTGAGGTTGTAGTATTATGGGGCTGGGTGAGTTGGGCAGATAACCCATCGGCAAGGGCACAGCGCGCGCTGCGCCCCTACTCCTCGCCGGTGGCCTCTTCAGGCGCTTCCGGCTCAGAGGGTGTTTTAAAAGTGCTCGTAGTAACGACTTCAGTCGTTAATTGCCTGCGTTATGGGCCTAGTGACGACTAAAGTCGTTACTACCAATGCGTAAATTGCGACTTTTAAAACACGCTCTCAGCTTGCTCACCCCTGGAGTCCGGGGGATCATTCTCGCCGTGGTTATCCTCTTCCTTGCTCGTCTTCTCTTCGGCCATTTCGAGTAACTTCTGTTGGACCAGGTAGTTGACCGTCCCCTCCGGATAGTTGCCTTCCGCGTCGGCCTCGCCGGCCGGCACGCCGGTGAGCAACTCGATGCCCTGGTCAACGGTTTCGATGGCATAGATGTGGAATTTGCCCTCTCGCACGGCCTGGACCACGTCGTCGCGCAAGACCAGGTGACGCACGTTGGCGGCAGGGATGATCACTCCCTGGGTGCCGGTCAGCCCGCGTGCCCGGCACACGTCGAAGAAGCCTTCGATTTTGGGGGTAGCCCCGCCGATGGCCTGGACGCGCCCTTGCTGATCCACCGACCCGGTGACAGCCAGGTCTTGCCGAATCGGCAGTCCGCTTAAGCTGGATAGCAGCACGTACAGCTCGGCGGAGCTGGCACTGTCGCCTTCGATGCGCTCGTAGTTTTGCTCAAAGGTCAGGCTGGCCGACAGGCTCAGGGGTTTCTTGCCGGCATATTTGCCCCCCAGGTAGCCCTGCAAGATGAGCACGCCTTTGTTGTGAATGTTGCCCGTCAGGTTGACTTCGCGGTCAATGGCGACGACGCCCCCTTTGCCCATGTAGGTCCGGGCAGAAATGCGCGACGGGGTTCCGAATTCGTAGTCGGCCATACTCAGCACGCTGAGACCGTTGACCTGTCCCACCGCCTTCCCTGCCGTCTGGATACGAATGGTGCCCTCGAGGATGCGCTCGCGTATTCGCTCTTCCAGATAGCTGGCGCGATACCGCCGTTCTTCGATTGCCCGGCCCACGTCGGCGGCGGTGACGACCTGGTTGCCGTTTTGACCGGCCCAATAGCTGGCCTCCTGAATCACCTCTACCACGTCCGCAAAGCGGGTGACCAGTTTCTCCTTGTCTTCCACCACCCGGGCGCCGAATTCGATGACGCGGGCCACAGCCGTGCGATCGAAGGGTAACAACTCGTCGGCCCGGACCCGCGAGGCGATGAATTCGGCGTAGTTTTGCATCGCTTCGGGCGAGCGATCCATCATGTAGCCAAAGTCGGCCCGCACTTTAAAGAACTTGCGAAAGTCCTCGTCCAGGTTGTGGAGCATGTAATAGGTGGCCGCATCTCCGATTAAAATGACTTTGGCCTTAAAAGGGATGGGCTCCGGTTCCAGGGCGACGGTGGCGGTGGCCGGCATGGCCTCGTCCATCATCTCGGTCCTGATCTCCTGGTTCTTGATGGCTCGCTTGAGCGCGTCCCAGGCAAAGGGGTAGGACAGCAAATCGCGGGCGTTCACCACCAGATACCCCCCGTTGGCGCGATGCAAACAGCCGGCGCGGATGTGGGTGAAGTCGGTGGTCAACACACCAAAGCGTGCCTCGTGCTCGATGCGACCTGCCAGGTTGCGATAGGTGGGGTTGGTCTCGTAGATGACCGGCGCGCCCTCAGAGCGGCTGTGGTCAACGATGACGTTCACCTGGTATTGGGTGAAGGGGTCGCCTGAACGGTCGGGCGAGGGCGGCGGGGGCGATTCCTCTGTCTCGGTTTCCTGGCGAAAATCGGCCACGTTTTCGACGACGTGGTTTTGCACCTCTTGCAAATACTCGATGACCTCGTCGAAGGCCGCGTATTTCTCTTTCAGTTCGTCGATGTAGTCGCCGACCACGAAATTGGCTACTTCACGGTTGAGGGCACGGATCTTTTCTTTGGCCTTCTTTTCCATCCCCCGGACTTCGCGCATCGCGTGATCGAGTTTGTGCTGCAAGTCCTGGCGGTGAACTTCGAAACGCTCTCTGACCTCGTCGGGAAGTTGCGCGTATTGCTCGGCGCTGAGCACCTGACCATCCACCACCGGCGCCACCACCAGGCCCATTGCCGTTTGCGCCAGGGCAAACCCCCGGCGGCTGACCTCGGCGTCTAGTTTTTTCAAGACTTCGTTGCGCGCCCCTTCCATCTCCCGGACGATGGCCTCTGCCCGGCGCCTGTAGTCGTCGCTGTCGAAGGCGGTGGGGATAGCCCGTCGCAGGTCTCGGATGAATTCCACCATGTCGCTGCGCAACCGATTGCCGTGACCGGGGGGCAGCCGGATGGCACGCGGTCGCTTGGGGTCCACGAAGTTGTTTACGTAGCACCAATCGTCGGGTATCGGTTCCTGGCTCGCCTTGCGGTCGAGGAAGCGGCGCACGGTGGTGCTTTTGCCGGTGCCGGCCGGACCCATGGCGTAGATATTGAAGCCGTAGCTGGGAATCTCGACGCCAAAGTCTATGGCCCGCACGGCCCGGTCCTGCCCGATGATTTTGTGCAGGTCGGGCAGGTCGTTGGTGGTCTCAAATTGAAACTGGTCCGGGTCGCAGACGAAGGTTAATTCGTCGGGGGTTAGCTCGCGTGCTTTGTCTGTCATTTAAGAGTGCTCCTTGCAGGTGAGGCGAGTGTAAAGGAGGGGTATTGTATTGCGTGTTGCGTATTGTGTGTTGCGTGTTGCGTCAGTGCGCTGTGGGTGTCCAGATGATGGGGGCCGGGTCGAAGCGGGTCAGCAAGGCCATGATTTGTTCCAGGTATCGTTGGTCTACCTCGTCGAAGGAGTTATATTGGTCGCTGTCCACGTCGAAAACGGCGATGAGTTGTCCGGCCCGGTCGAAAACGGGCACCACGATTTCGCTCTTCGAGTTGGGGTCACAGGCGATGTGACCGGGGAACTGGTGAACGTCGGGCACGATGACCGTTTGCCGGTCCCGGGCGCAGGCGCCGCACACGCCCCGGTCGAAGGTGATGTGCAGACAGCCCAGCGTGCCCTGATACGGTCCGATGAGCAGCCGCTCTGGCCCCACCCGCCGGTAGAAGCCGGTCCAGAAGTAGGTGTCGAAGGCGTGATGCAACAGGCAGACCACAGTGGCCATGGCGGCCAGGAGGTCCGTTTCGCCCTCCAGTGTGGCTTCGATCTCTTGCTGCACTCGTTCGTAAGTGGCGATCTTCCGTTCTCGGTCCATGGCTAAGCCTTCCGCATAACCAAAATTCGTTCAAATTTGGTCGTCTTGGTTCTGCGTCGGGAGCGTCGGTCGTCAGGGATGCGGTCGTCGTAGATCGTTTCAACGACGAATCGTCCGTTGGTCACTTCAACGGCCAGGTCCGCCAGGATCTCTGCGGTGCGGTGCGTCTTGCCATCTCGCTCGACATCTCCCAACACCAACACACAATAGCCTCCCCCCCTGAGCACGCGATCCATCTCTTTCAAGCATGCCGACATTTGGGGCAGATAGACCTTATTGCTGGCAGTCAAGGAAGCATCCAGTTCTTTCCAATCTTTACAGCCAAGAAACCACAGGCGCAGGCGATTATCTCGTGCGTAGTCCAACGCACCAAAGTAGGGAGGGCTGGAGATGATAGCGTCTACTGTTGCATTGCTGATAGGTAAACTCATTGCGTTTGTCTGCCACACGCGATATTCGCGCTCTTCCCACGTGACAGGCAGCATGTGGCGTCGGTAGGCTCGTTTGACCTTAGCCAACAGCCGCGAGCGCAGGTCACGGTAAGCATACATCTGAGGGTATTCATCAGGTGGGTATTTGGACTTACGTAAATAAGGAACGAGGTGACTTGCTGGGTAGGAAAGGAATCCAGGGCGCACGTGATGTAATATTCCCAGCAGACAAGCCATCAAGAAATAATCTTCTCGTTGGCGTAATGTTCGGAAGGCCACGACAATCTCACGGAGGGTGTCGGGATGAAAGAATTCTTGCACCCATTCGGGTACCTCCGATAGGTCCACTCGTGGAGCTTCTTGTTCAACCCTGTCGGCCAATTCTTTGGCTCGCTCCAAGGCCACTCTTTCAGCCCCAGGGGCTTCCAATTTCCCGCGTGTCAGCACATAGGCATAGGGACTCAGATCGTTCGCCCAGGCGCGTCGTCCGGCAAGAACTGCTTCCAGCGGCACGACCCCTGAACCACAGAACGGATCTAGCACGATCTCACCAGGTTGCGAATACAAGTTGATGAGAACTTTGACCATACCGGATTTGAGCTTGCCCACGTAGGGGGACAACTGTTGAAGCGTGCTCTCCCGGCTGTTGAACGAACCCCGCCACAACCGGGCATTGAGTTCGGTTATCACTTCTATATCATCCTCAGCGAACAGATACAGTTGCCTTGCCTCGCCGAATCGTCGTTCAGGCATCTTAACCGTCCCTCACTCACGCCACGAACGAGACGCGCTTGTGTCTACTAACTCACCCTGGTGCCAAACCCTGACCTCTCGACGCAATCGCCCTGATTCAATCTCAACCACCTTTACCCGAACTTCCCAAAGGTGCTTCTCGTAATCGCTCGTTGCTACTCCAAAAAGATCCAGAATTAGCCTGGGGAGTTTCAACGTGTCAATCGTATGTACAGGGGGTTCTGGATCGCCAAGTGACGGAACACGTTGCGGCAACAGAAAAATGTCAGGCGCCGTCGTCAGTCCGGTTTTTGTTTCATTGCCGGGATATTTGGGACAGGGCCTTGTTGGTGTGCCACACAATACATCTTTGAAGAATACCACGTCCACCTGTTTTTTGCGTCTGACCAACTCATTTGTCAGGCGATTAACGATGGAATGAGCACCGTGAGCGGGCTGGTTTACGATAGCGCCATCCAGATGACACCAAACACCGAATTCCCTGGCCCAAAGGGGGCGTTCGGGGATGTTGATGCTGTTGCCCTCTCCTCCCTTAACCTCGACCGCCGCAAAATAGTCTGGGCTTCGCTCAAGCACGACGGTAAAGTCGTGTCGCCTGCGGCTGCCGGCTGCTTCGTAATCTGCTATGCCTTCCCGTTGCTTGAGATTCTCCAGCACATCCCCGACCAAACCTTCTCGCCCCGTCTTGGAAGAAGCGATGAACGTGCCACGAATACTTTCTATTGCAGACCGAAACACCAGCCCACCCTTGTAGTCGGCAGGTTGAATCTCGTGATCAAGCAATACATTGGGGTGTAATGTGTCCAGATTCGTCAACAAATCAATGGTGGGTTGAACCTGGTCAACCACACGCTTTTCATGTTTGCATGGCAATATCACTTGAAGCCTCCCAGGAATTGCGGCTTCCGGGCTTTGTAGCGCGCCTACCCAACCTTGCTCCCTCGCGCGCGGAAGAGGACGAACAAAGCCAACACAGTCACCCCGGTCAGGCTGCTCCCCAGGCAGGGGAGGGTCAGCCCACCGCCAGCGGGGACGGGGGCAGGCGTCGCCGCCTCGACCGCTGCCTCGGTTGGAACCGAGGCCGGCTCGCCGGTGGTGGGAGTGGTTTCTCCGCTCACGCCGGGGACTTCCAGCGGCGGCGCGCCGATGCTCTCGCGCCAGGCGTTGTCCAGGCCCCAGGTGTCAACGCCCAGCGCTTGCTCCAGCGCGTCGTCGTAGAGGGCTCCTTCGGAGAAGATCTCCAGCAGGTGGGCCATTGCCTCTTTTCCGTAGTGCTCGATGATGAACTCGACGACGACGCCGCTCTGAGCGTAGGCCAGCCCTGCCTGATCGGAATCGGCGGGGAAGGTGCTGGAAAGGGTTTGCAGTGTCATCAACTCGCCTCGTTCGGCGGCCCGGGCGACTATATCGCGGTAGCCGCGCCAGTCGGCGTCGAGTTCACCCGACATGTAAACGGCGAGGCCTTCGTCGAGCCAGCGGGGGATGTCGCCAAAGGGGTTGTCGGTGGCCTGGTGGATGACCAGGTGAGTCAGTTCGTGGGGGGTGGCGGCCAGACCGTAATCCAAGTCGCCCGGCGGCACGCCGATGACCACCACGCCCTGCTCGGTGAATGCCTGCCCGCCCGTCCACTCCTGCGAGCCAACAGCGATGGCGTTGCGCAGGTCGGCGTAGCTGCCGTAGATGAAAATCTTCACCGGTATCTCCACCCGGACACCAGCCTCGGCCTCTATCTGGTCCAGGGTTTTGTTGGCCTGATCGAACAAGGCCTCACCAAAGGCCCGGCCGCCGGCGTACCAATACAGGGTCAGGCGGTCGCTGCTCAGAGTTTGCCAGTCGTGTCGCTCGTCCATGTAAAGCAGGGATCGCAGGTCGGTTTTCAACTCGTTGCCGGCCTCGTCGGTGATCTTCCACCAGTATTCGAATTCGGTGCCGGGCGGAAAATAGTTTCGCTCCTGGTCTATAGTGAAGCTCGCCTCCACCCGGGTTCCCGGCTCAAAATCGGCGTCACCCCGGGCGGTAGCGATCTGCCCGACGATGCGGTAGAGCAGGCGCACGTCGGTGATTTCGCTGTCGCTTTCCAGGCTGATGTAGAAGGTGATGTGGTCGCGAAAGGCGGTCTCCACGCCCTGGTCGAGCACCCGGATAGGTCCCTGGGCAGCGACGGGCGCTGGCAACGCCAGGCTCAAAATCAGCAAAACGGGCAACATCCACCGTTTCATTATTGTCTTCTCCTTGCACTTGTTATCCACGATGTGTGAAGCGTGAAACGTGAAGTGTGAAACGTAAAACGTGAAACGCAAAACGTGAAGCGTAACTGCTCCGCATCACGCCTTATGTTTCACGCATCACGTTTTACGTTTCACATCGCTATACCAGTGGCCCCGGGTCCGGCAGGTCTTCCACCGGCGTGTTGATCCATTTATCTCCTTCTTCGATGAGCATCACCGGGATGTCTTCGCGGATGGGGTATTTGCGGCCGCAGTCGGGTTCCTGGCAAACCAGCCATTTGCCGTCGTGGACCAATTCCAGCCGGCCGGGGTCGTCGCCCGGCTTGCGGGTGTCGCCACTCACACAATAGGGACAGCGGAGTATCTCGAGCAAATCCTGGCTTACGGCCATTGCGACGTCTCCTTGTGAGCCAAATAATTTCGAAGGCCAGTATACCACAAGTGAGGCGCAAGCTCAATTCAGACGGTCAACTCAATCGCCCCCTCCGGGCACTGGAGCACGCAGGCGCCGCAGGCAATGCACCGGTAGCCGTCGTGGAAGATCGCTTTGCGCGCCTCCCGGTCTGGGGTCCAGCAGCCGATGGGGCAGACCTCGTAACACTGCCAAACGCCGGTGCATTTCTCGGGATAAAAGTGAATCTGCAACCCCCGCAGCGTCCGGGCGATCCGCCAGTGCTCGGCCAGGGAGGACCAAAATGACAGTTTTTCGGGCATCGTTTCACCTCCATCCCAGAGCCAGGGGGACCAGCCAGTAGATCAGTCCCAGGATCGCGCCGATGGTCGCCTCCCAGCCCCAGTTGGCCTGCTCGCCGCGCATCAGCGGCGACATGCCCTGCAGTTCGGCCCCGGTGAAGACCGATAGGCCGATGAGGCCCACCGTCCAATTGAACAGCCGGGGGAGGGGCAACGGATTCCAAAGCCAGGTGTAGGCCAACAGCCCGGCCAGTGCGATGAGGGTCAGGGGGATGCTCTTGAGCAACCCATCGCGGCCTGGCAGCCAGGGATGCACGACGGCGTAGAAATACGACAGTCCAACCAGGCTGGCGGTGATCGGCCAGAACAGGCCCCGCCAGAAGATCAACACCGGGAGCAGGATCAGCAGACCGTAGAAGCCCAGGGTGACAGTCACCATCTCCAGGCGATCTTTGAGCGGAAAGCGCACCCAGCGCATGGCATCGGTCTTCACCCGGCCGGCGGCCAGATAGGCGGGCAGGTCGCGGGCGCGGACCGGCCCCCAGTGGACGCCCCACCCAGTCTCCCGGCGGATGCGCCAGCCATCTACCCCGTTGGCGCACAACTGGGGCAAGATCAGGGCGTGATGGCGCACCACCTCGGCCACGTGCGAGGACTTGACGGCAGAGATCACCTTCTCGGCCGTGAAATAGCCGCCGCCGGCGGCGCACCACACGTTGATTCCGGCCGAGTCGGCCACCAGCAGCCAGGTGTCCACCCGGCCGTCAATCGCCTGCACCAGCCGGCGCACGGTCAGGTCGAAGTTTCCCGTCACCAGGACGGGGGAGTCGGGGCCGGGTTGGCCGACGGTGTACAATCCGGGGCGGACCTTGGGGTACGGGGGGATGATGCGGAAGAAGAGCGCCCACAGGTCGGTGAGCAGGGTGCGGAGGGTGACGCGATGGCGCAGGCGGGGAAATTGGCGCACCGGCGCTGCCTCGACCTCGGCGGCGGAGCGGGCGACGAACAATTGCAGGCTGGTGCCCAGGAACGATGCGACAGATTCGGCCCGGAACCCGGCCGCCGCCAATTCCTGGGGGAGCCGCGGCAGCGGGTGTGTCGTCGTGCGCGTGAGCAGCCAGGTGACGAGGGCCAACGGCAACCGCACCACGTAAAAAAGGAGTCTCGCGCCCAGACCATCGGGCACAACCTCGTCGGCGACGATCAGCCGGCCGCCGGGCGCCAACAATGTGCGACATTCGTCCAACACAAAGCGACGCTCGTCTTCGGAGAGTTCGCTGAAGACGAGCGTCGCCACGATCACGTCGAAACTGTCCGGCGCAAAGTGGTCGGTCAGCAGGCTGGCATCCATCTCCATCAAGGTCACCCGGTCATCTAGCCTCTCGGCAGCGACTTTGCGGCGGGCCTCGGCCAACATCAGCGGCGAGGAGTCTATCCCCACCACGGTTGCGCCGCGTTGGGCCATCATCAACGCCAGGGTGCCGGTGCCACAGCCGATTTCCAGCACCCGGACTTCGGCGAGTTCGGTCGAACCGTCGCCGGGCCGCACGTAGTCGGCGGCAATGCGTTCTTTCAGCGGCGTCAGCCGGCCCAGCGTGAGCAGTTGAATCCCCCGGTCGTAGCCACCCGGTGTGGTCTCCAGCCACTTCATAAAGACGGTGGCCATTTGTCACCCCTTTCGTCGGCTGTGTCGTCCGGCTGGTCGGCCAGGGTATCCTCAACGTCGTCTTCTGGTGGCAGTTCTCCGGCGATCAGTTGACTCATCTCTCGCCCAAGCCGCTGACTGGCCAACAGCAGGTCAATCAGATCATCCTCCACCTCAGGATCGTCGGGGCGAGTCTCCCACGCGCCCAGGAGCGCGTCGTTCATCCGTTGCAGGTGACGGGCCATCGCTGCAAAGACGTCCTCTTTGGTCATCTCGCGAGAGGTCAGTTTTACCCGGGGGCCGCTGAAGAAACCCAGGGCTTCCATCTCGGCCTGCATCTCGGCCGCCAGCTCCGGGTCATCCTCAAACCCTGCATTGTGATCTACTCCTTCGGCGAACTCAAATCGGTCGTCGGCCTCCAGCATCGCCTGGAATTCGGACAACTCGGTGTCGGTGGCCAGGCCGTCGGCCTGTACCATCAGCCACAGCTTCTTGACGGGCACGTAGAAATCCGGGTCCGTCTCCAAAATCTCACTCACGCGCTCAATGGTTGGGTCAGACATCGGATTCTTCTCCTCCGGTGGTTTGGACCATATTTGTGCTGAGGTGACAGTCACTTTTAGCACAACCAGTTCGAGTGACTGTCACCTGCTTTTGCTTAAAAGGGAACACCTTTATTGTAACACGACATCTGCCCGGTGTCGAGGGTGAGCGGGCACATTTCAAGTAGGGGCGAGGCATTCCCAACATCGGGCTCGCCAAGCCAGGCTCCGTTAACGGACGAGAGTCTTCGTAGCGCAAGGCTTGAGTCGGAATGCCTCGCCCCTACGCCTTATGAAACAGACCCCTAGCGATAGCCCAACAGTCGCAGCCCGTTGAGCACCACCAACACGGTGCTCCCCTCGTGTCCCACCACCCCCAACGGCAGAGGCAAATTGGCGCCAAAGGCCATCGCTACCAGCACGACGATTACCGCCAGCGAGAAGGTGAGGTTTTGCCAAACCGTGCGGCGAGCTCGACGGGCCAGGCCGATGGCGTGAGGCAGGTGGGCCAGGTCGTCGGCCATCAAGACCACGTCGGCGGTCTCCAGGGCCACGTCGGTGCCGGCCCCACCCATAGCAATGCCCACGTCGGCCAGGGCCAGGGCCGGGGCGTCGTTGACGCCATCGCCCACCATCGCCACCGAGCCATATTTTTGACGCAGAGTTTTGAGGATGCGCACTTTGTCCTGGGGCAGCAAGCCGGCGTAGTACTCGTCTACTCCGGTGCGAGCGGCGATGTCGGCGGCAACCTGTTCGTTATCCCCGGTCAGCATGACCACGCGGGCTACGCCCAGTCTTTTGAGGGCGGCCACAATCTCCGCCGCGTCCGGGCGGAGCGCGTCGGCTACCGCCAGCAGACCCAGCCAGCGCCGGTTGGCGTAGACCAGGATAACCGTCTGGCCGTTTTGCTCCAGGTGGCGGGCCTGGGCCAGCAGTTCCGTTGGGATGGGGACCCGTCGCTCGGCGAAGAGTCGCTCGCCCCCAATCCACACAGTTTGGTCTTCCACGCGGGCTTCTATCCCTTGACCGGGGATAGCCCGGAAGTCGGCGGAGGTGGGGAGATTTAATCCCCGGCTCTGCGCAGCTTTAACAATCGCGCCGGCGATAGGATGTTCGGAGCGCGCTTCGGTCGCCGCTGCCAGGCGCAGAAGCTCTTCTTCGCTGACTCCTTCTCCGGGCAAGGCGGCGGTCAGGACGGGAGTGCCGTTGGTCAGAGTGCCGGTCTTGTCGAAGGCGATCACTTTCAGGTTGGCGGTTCGTTCCAGGTGAGCCCCACCCTTGAAGAGCACACCCCGGCGGGCGCCATTGGCGATGGCCGAAAGAATGCTGGCCGGGGTGGAGATGACCAACGCACACGGAGAGGCGACCACCAGCCAGGTCATAGCGCGATAAAAGGTTGGGTAAAAATCGTGTCCCAACAGCAGGTAGGGGATGGCGATGAGCACGCCGGCGCCGACCAGCACGAGGGTGGCATAGACCTGCTCAAAGTTGTCCAGCATGCGCTGGGTTTTGGCTTTGCTGCTTTGCGCCTCTTCTACCATCTGGACGATTTTGGCCAGGGTGGTGTCTTGAGCCAGGCGGGTGACCCGAATCTCGAGGGCACCGTGGCCGTTCACGGTGCCGGCGAAAATGGGATCGCCGACCTCTTTGTGCGCCGGCATCGACTCGCCGGTGATGGTGGATTGATCTACCTCGGAAGTGCCGCTGACAACTTCGCCGTCGATGGGAAAGCGTTCGCCGGGACGCACGATGACAACGTCGCCCAGGATGAGTTTCTCCACGGGCAGGGTAGTCAGCCGGGACCCCCGCCGCACGGTGGCGACAGGCGGGCGCAGGTCGAGAAGTTTTTCGATGGCGCGACGATTGCGGTCCATTGCGTAGGTTTGCAGGGTGTTGGAGAGCGAGAAGAGAAAGAGCAACGCAGCGCCTTCGGCCGGCTGTCCGATCAGGGCGGCCCCCAGGGCGGCCAGAATCATCAGCAGGTTAACGTCCAGGCGACGCCCGCGCAGCACGGACAGACCATCGAGCAGGCCGTAGTAGCCGCCGGCAACGTAGGCGACGGCGTAAAGCGCAAACACAGCATCGGGCGCAAGGCCAACCTTTGCTCCCAGAAAAGCTGCCAGACCGCTCAATGCGTTGACCAGGGTGAGGATGACCTCCAGCCGCTCGCGGGGAGGGCCGCGCCGGGCGGGAGCTTCGAGCGGGGCGGGGGCAAAGGTCGCCTCGCCCTCTCCGGTGATGGTGATGGCCGATGCGACCGGGCTGTCCAGGTGGATTTCCATCACCCCATCCCCAAAGTTCGTCTGCAGGGCGGGCTGGAGTTCCGCCAGACGACGGTAGTGGGCGGTCAGTTCTGCGCCAAGTTCGGCAGCGCAGGCAGAACAGGTAGCCTTGCCTTTCGCCGGGCAGTGCCCTACCCGTTCCGCTGCCGTGCGGCCGGCCTGGCGGACCAGGCGCATAGCGTGCTCGTCGCTCAAGACGCGGGGGTCGTAGGCCACACGCAGGTGACCTCGTTGCAAATCAAACTCAACCTGCCGGACGCCCGCGTAGCCGCGCAGAACGTCGCCGAGCACGTCGGTGCAGCGCGAGCCCGGCGTGGGAGGTGGCAAAGGTGTGAGGGTGCTTCGTTCGACGGTTTGTTCCACAGTAGCCATAGGTCGGTTTATTCCTCCGGTTGTTGTTGGCAGTCGGGACATATGCCGTAGTACAGGACACGCGCGCCCAACAGTCGGTAGCCCGAGGTGGCCGTGACCTCCTCTTCCAGGGCGCGGACGTGCTGGCTGGGCAAGTCTATCACGCGGTGACACACAGTGCATGCCAGATTGACGTGGGGGTCGGTGTCGGCGTCGTAGTGCACAACGTCGTCGCCGGCGCTCCCCAAGGCATTGACCACGCCCAGATTCACCAGGATGTCCAGCGTGTTGTAGACGGTGGCCAGGCTGAGAGAAGGGTATTGTGGGCGCAACTGTTCGTAGATCATCTGCGCTGTTGGGTGTTGCTCACTGGTAGCCAGCAAACGGCAGATGGCCAGTCGCTGGGGGGTGAGCCGCAAGCCTTTCTGGCGCAGAGCCTGGGTAAGAGTTTCAGTTCGGTCCATAATCCGCTGCCTTTTATTTTATAATCATTCTAAATTTGGAATGATTATAAAATAAAACGAGGGATTTGTCAAGGGGGAATCTCTATCTGTCATACGCCAAGACATCGTTCTATAGGTAACGGCTGAAACCGCCAGGACATCTTGACCCGCCAATTGGCGGGGGTCATACCCATCCCGGCGAATTGGCTCGGGTGGTGCGGCTGGCCCTGATGGCCGGAGCCGAACCGGTCTTCTCGCCCGTGCGTCGTCTCCAAAGCCAGGGCACGGTAGAGCGCTTCCATCGCACTTATGCCCGCCACGTGTGGGAAGATACGCTCCTGGCCGATATCCCCCAGGTGAGCCGGCAGGCAGAAGCCTTTGTCTGACGCTATGGGCTGCGGCCTCACCCGCATCTGAGTGAGCGCACTCCAGAGCAGGTGTATCGCCATCGTCCAACCCGACCCCTGCCTTCGGGCTTTCCCAAGCCCTCCGAGCCGTTACCTGCCTGTTTCCCCCTGTCGCTCATGTCTAGCATAGCGTAGATGCTAGTTGCACTTTACAAAACAAGCGACCTGGTGTACGAATAGGTCAATCTCTTGCAGGAGGTGGCCTATGAAACGCACGCCAGGTCTGTGGTCTATTGTACGCGCAAAACTGCTGATTGTCATGCTCTCCCACGCTGACAGGCCAGTGCTGATGTGGGATGCGGGATTGATGCCGCCGGGGAGGATACGACGACGGCGTAATCCTCGGCGGCGTCGGGCGTGTTGGGCGAGACGACTGACATACAGGCGTTGCCGCAAACCTGCCCGCAAGCGAGATCGAAAACGGTGGTCAAGAGGCTGGTCAGCCCCGCGGTCGTCT
>JAJRXB010000512.1 GCA_024276515.1 Chloroflexota bacterium | reverse complement strand
TCCCAGATGGAGACGGCAGGATGCATGATGCGCTGCCCAAATTTGCCCACCATAAAGCTGCGTCCCTCTTGCACGCTCAAAGCCCCCAATCCCAGATAAGCCAGCATCTCCACCAGGTCTACCACCGCGTATTCTTCCAGCACCACTGTGTAATCGCCGGGCTCCAATGGTTGCGGATTCCGTCCGCGCAGGGCCTTAGCGACTGCTTCTGCACCCAGGGCGCCCGGGTCCAGATCACCCAGCCGCCAGGTTGAGCGAGCAGCGTAGCCCGAACTGTCGTCGCCCATGACCACGATGGTGATGCCAGCCTCGGTGCCGGGATGGTAGGCGAAAGTGCCCAGTGAGTTGGCGACGACCACCTCGCCGACGCCGGTCTCGAACTTGCCAGCGGCCACCAGCCCGGCGTCGAGGGCCCGGCGGCAGACGACGTGCACGCCCCTGGCCCGCACGTCGGGGGTTGCGCCGGCGGTGCGCTCGTCGAAGCTGGTGACGGGTGTGTACTCCGCCGGGCCGGGCAGTCCCTTGAAGTCGGGGTTCTCCGGTGATAGCTTTGCCATCTCGGTTGCTTTCTGCGCCAGCCGGCACAGCCCGTCGTCACCGACGTCGTTGCCGCTCGCCACCCCAATCCGCCGACCCACCACCGCCCGGACCCGTACCTGAACGTTGGTCTCGTTCACGTTTTGATGGATCTCGTTGTTGGCAAAGCGGGTCAGGTCGCGCTGCCCGCTGAAGACCAACACTTCGGTCTGGTCGGCGGTGGAGACCGACAGGATTCTGTCGGTCAGCGCTTTCAGTTTGGTTTCTCCGAGCATGGCGGCTCCTATCTGGGACGCGGACCAACGCAGACGACCGCGGATTGTCTTTGATGGGCCGGCATCCCTGCGGAATTTGTCAGCGTCCGTCCGCGTCCTATCAGAGTTGTTCCTGAATGGTGGTGGTTAAACTGTAAGTGACGGGGGATGTCATTGCGAGCGAAGCGACCCGCACCTGCGTGCCCCGTACGGGGTATTGCGGTGGGGCAGGTGAGCAATCTCCGGGCTGCAATACGGGGATTGCTTCGTCCGTTTCACTCCCTCGCAATGACATATCACTTACAGTGTCCAATCGTCCACGGCGTGGCGTTGCACGACCACACGCCCACCTTCGTCGGACAATTCCAGCTCCGTCGCGCCCAGGTCCCACCACAGCACGCGGCCCTCAAAGGTGGGACCATCACGCAGAATCAGGCGGATGGGGCGACCTTCGGTCTGAGCCGTGTACAGCGCCTCCGACAGCAGCTTGCGCCACTTTTCGCGTCGCCAGGTCAGCTCTTCCACCGGCACGCCAAAGTAATCGGCCAGCTTTTGCAGATCCTCGTCGTTTTCGCCCACGCGCCGATAACGCTGTTCTATTTCGCGCATCGTGCGGCAGGGGACACCGGTGGCTGCTTCGATGATCCGGTAGTCGGGACCGCCTTTCATCGCCCGCAAATAGCGCACGTAATCGCCCAGGCTCATCGGTCGCCCCCCCTCTTGCGATAGCAGGCAATGGCCAGCTTGTTGACGGTGATCTCCTCCCCGTCCGGCTGGCGCAGAGTGATGGCGTACGGGCTGAACCCAACGATCTGGCCTTCAACCCGGCTTCCATCGAAGAGGGTGACGTGCAACACGTCGCCCGCTTCTTGTGCGGCCGTAAGATACTTCAGCTCGAACTCGTCCACTCCCTCCGGCAGGTAAGCCCGGTGTCGGTCGAAGGGGCGCTTGGAGCGAGGGGGGTGTTCCAGCCGGATGCGTTCCTGAAGCTGACGCAGCAACTCGCTGGCTTCCCGTTTCGTCAGTTCCTCCAGGGGCTTGCCGGCTTGCGCTTCGAGGCTGGCCCGATCCACGTCGGGGAATCGCTCGGCCAGGCGGAGCAGATGTTCGATCTGGCCAGGGCGGGCCGGGGTCGGTGGACGGGGCGGCCTGGGCTTTTTGGGCGGGCGCGGTCCTCGGGGGGGCCTGGCCTTCGCCCTTCGGTCACGCGGCTTGGGGTCCGACAGGGGCTTGATGTCCCACGTGTCCACGATGAGAGCACGGGCGAACTGGCGCAGGTGCGCCTGCGAGATGGGCTTTTCGCCTGCCTCGTATTGGTGGATGAGCGCAGCCGGCACCCCCGATTTGGCAGCCAGGTCGCGCACTTTCATCTTTTTGCGTCGCCGAATTTCCCACAGATTTTCTGACATGTTTTGCTCCTTAAGGCTTCATCACACCAACTCGCACGTTCCGAAAGCGACCTGGCGCTGCCCCGTGACCGGTGTGTGCCACCTGGCCCGGTTGTCCCTTGCCGCAGTTGGGCGTGCCCCACACCACGTAATGGTCGCGGTTGCAGACCGCGTCGCAGTTGCCCCAAAATTCGGGGGTGATGCCGGCGTAGGTGGCGTTTTTCAGCAGGCGGCCCAGCTTGCCGTTTTTAATCTCGTAGGCCACCTCGGTGCCGAATTGAAAGTTGAGACGTTTGTCGTCGATAGACCAGCTTTTGTTGGTCTCCATGTAGATGCCATCGTCGGTGCCGGCGACCAACTCGTCGAAGGACCACTCGCCCGGCTCGATGCCGACGTTGGTCATACGGATGAGCGGGATGCGGTTCCAGCCCGCCGCCCGCATTGACCCGTTGGAAGTCCCCGGCGCGTAGGGACCCCCCACCAGCTTGTGGAGCCTGGTCGCCGTTTCGCGGGAGGTGAGATAGCCCACGAACAGCCCATTTTGCACCACCGGTGTGCGCTGAGCAGGCACTCCCTCGTCGTCGTAGCCAAAGGTGCCCAGGCCGGTGGGGATGGTGGCGTCAATGGTCAGGTTCACCACTTCGGAGCCGTAGCGGAAGGTGCCCAGCCTGTCGGGGGTGAGAAAGCTGGTGCCGGCGTAGGCGGCTTCGGTGCCGAAGACGCGGTCCAGTTCGATGGGGTGGCCGCAGCTCTCGTGAATTTGCAGCGCGAGCTGGCTGCCGCCCAGGATGACGGTCGTCACGCCGCTGGGGCACGGGGGCGCGGTCAGCAGAGCGACCGCTTCCTCGGCGGTCTGCCGGGCGTGGCCGGGCAGGTCCATCGCGGTGATGAATTCCCAGCCGGCCGTCCCCTGGTGGCGGCCAAAGGAGTTGGGATAGCTTCGCTGCTGCACGTCGTCTTCGCTCACAGCGATCACCTCCAGGCCGCCGCCGCTCTCGACGATCTCCTGCTGGATGAAGGCTCCTTCGGTGTTGGCGAAGGTTTTCCTCTCGCGGATGGCGACCAGGTCTCCGGTGGCGACCTTCACCCCCTTGACGGCACGCATCTCGCGGTCGGCCGCCAGCAACAGATCCACCTTCTCCGAAAGGGAGACGCTGAAGGGGTCGATCTCGACCGAGGTTTGGTAGGTGTCCACGTGGGCCACCGGCGGTCCCAGGTCTACCTTTTCTTGCTGTACCAGCGCGCTGGCCCGGCCAATGGAAACGGCCAACGCCGTGACCCGGTCGATCTCGGCCGGCGTCACGTCGGCGCTGGAGGCGAACCCCCACGCGCCGTCCACCAACACCCGCACACCAAAGCCGAAACTCTCGTCGTCGGTGATGGCCTCGACGACGCCGTTCTTCACCGTCACCGTTTGTGTGATGGTGCGCACGATGCGGATGTCGGCGTAGCTGGCATTTTGTGTTTGTGCCAGGTTCAGGGCGCGGTCCGTTAAATCTTTCATGCACGATCCTCCACTGCCCGGCCATCCAGCAGCCCCGGTTCTCGACGGGCAACCGCTGGCTTCTGGATCTCAAGGGGCCCCCATTATACTTTCGATGACCATCTCTGACAACCTGCCGTAAGCAAAAGCAGGTGACAGTCACTTTTAGCAAGTGACTGTCACCTCAGCACAAATTTATTTAGGAACGACTCTAATGTTTAACCAGTTTCCTAGAAAGCTCAAACGAGATTCAAACCTGAGCCTGATAGACTAAAGAATGTGATTGCTCGGCTACTTTAAGAAAAGGCGACTGCTCAGGTAGGGGAACCCTTGCGAAGGTTGCTCCCATCAAAACTACTCGCAACCTTCACAGGACGACTGAGTAGGTAGTTACAAAAAAGGTGTGAGGTGTGCGCATGAAACCCCTGCGAGTCTTGGTATGTGGCGGCGACGGTATGACCCTTCAGCAGGTGGCGCAAAGGCTTTCTGACGAGGGGGTGAAAGTCGAAACCAGCACCCGTATCATCGATCGTCTCTGTCTCCCCGACCAGGAGTGGGACCTCCTCCTCGTAGACCTCGACGCGCTGACCAGCTTCTTGCGCGGCATACTCCCGGCAATCCGCCTTCAATTCCCCAACCTCAACATCGTTGGCATCTCAACCCGGTCTTCGCTGGACATCGGCTTTCTGTCCTATGATCTTGAGCTGGACGATTATCTGTTCAACATCCCGAGGCCAGAAGACCTCATTGTCCGTTTTCCTCGCGTGGCGGCCAACTATCTGTGTGATACCAACACCTTCCACGCCTTCGGCAGTCAGCCGCTCGCTGCCTGATAAAACGACAAGGGCAAAGCATTTCCGAGACCACACCACTTTAGTTTCTTCAGTGCTGAGGTGACAGTCACTTTTAGCAAGTGACTGTCACCTGCTTTTGCTCAGAAAACTAAAGTGTTGCCCGACACCAGGCTCCCGTGCAGGCGAGGCCACCCAGAGAGGCCATCTCTGGATGGCCTCACCTGCAGGGGGGCTTTGCTTCTTTACGCGCAACCGCTTTGACGATGTCGCATTCACACCACAGCACCCCTGGCGGCTCAGCGCCAGGCCCACACCAACGAACAACGTGCCTGGGTTGACGCGGGCCGGTTTCTCTGATAAAGTACCTGGGGACAGGAAGATGCCTGGTCCCCGCATTTTTTGCCAGTAATTACGTTTGCAGGAGAAATAAATCTATGACTTCAAAAAACACCGACTTCGACGTTGTGATGATTGGTCACTTTGCCAAAGACCGGCTGGTGGTGGATGGCCACGGCGAGATCGCCTCTGGCGGTGCCGTCTACTACGGGAGCATCGCCTTGCGCCGGCTGGGCGTGCGTGTGGCGGTCGTCACCCGCCTGCACCCCGACGATTTCCCCCTGCTGGACGAGTTGAAGCAAGAAGGGGTGCAGGTTTTTGCCACGCCTGCCCCAGAAACCTCGGGCATTGAGAACATCTACGATTCGTCCGACATGGAACGGCGCATCTGCAAGCCCATCGGCTTTGCCGGCCCCTTCCGCCCGGAAGACATCCCCGACCTGTCGGCCCGCATCTACGTGGTGGCTTCCATCATTGCCGGTGAGGTGGACCTGCCGCTGCTCAAATCGCTGGCCCGGCGAGGTCCGGTCGCCATTGACATTCAAGGTTTCGTCCGCGTGCGCGAGGATGGAGACCCTTCGACAGGCTCAGGGCAGGCTCTGGTCTTCCGCCAGTGGCCCGAGATGGAGGAGGGCCTGGCGCACGTCACCTATCTCAAGGTAGACCGCGCCGAGGCGGAATTGCTCACCGGCCTCACCGATATGATCGCTGCCGCCCATCGCCTGGCCGAGTACGGCCCCCGGGAGATCGTCCTCACCCAGTCGTCGGGGGTCACTGTTTGGGCCGATGGAAAGATCTATCAGGCCTCCTTCACGCCACGCTCTCTGGACGGGCGCACCGGTCGCGGCGACACCTGCTTCGCCACCTACCTGGGTCGGCGACTGACCGCCTCGCCCGAAGAGGCGACGCGCCTGGCCGCTGCCGTCACCACCCTCAAGCAAGAGCAACCCGGTCCCTGGCGCGGCAGCCTGGCCGACGTGGAAGCCCTGTTGGCCGGCACCAGGCCCTCTTGAATTGGCCGGGAGCGCAGACTCTATGGCGACCCTCTCAAGCCAAAAGTCCGCAGGCCGCGGCCTGCGGGCGCCACTCGCAATCTGTTTCCTGTTGTTGGGATGCGCCGGGCCAACGCCGGCGCCACCACCAACCCCTCAGCCACCCGCTTCCCACCGGGAACTGGCCCGTCGTTACGCCCCAGTCATCCATCAGGGCGCCGCCTCGACTCAGGACTTTATCACCGCCGTGGACTTTGACGGTGACTGGGTTGGGAACAACAATTGGGAGAACCAGCCCACCGGCGACCTGTCGGCTCACGTCTACTACTCGGTCGTCGAAACCGAAACCCATTGGTTCCTCTTCTACGCCATCTTCCCCCCCGCGACTACACCGCGGACCCGTGCGAAGAATCGGACGGTTGTCACGAAAACGATAAGGAGAAATTCATCGCCGAAATGAACCCACCCGTTCTACTCATTCACCACGCAGCCAACCGGGGCGATAGTCACCCCCCCAACTCGATCCGGGGCCTGCAGGCCTGTTTGGACGCCGGCGCCCGAGCCATCGAGGTAGACATCTCCCCTCTGGCCGACGGTCACTTCCTCTTGTTGCACGACAGGTTGCTGGAACACAACACAACCGGCCGCGGCCTGGTATCTGCTCACACGGCCGATCAGGTCAGCGACCTGTACCTCACCTGGCAAGGGGCTGTCACCGGCGAGCCGGTAGCTCTGCTGAGCCAGGCGCTCGATCTGGTGTCCCGCCACCCCCACCCCATCGAGTTGCAGCTCGACCTGAAACCGCACACGCCTTTGAACGACGGGGTGCTGTCGCGGCTGGTAGACACGTTGCAGCCGGTGAAAGATCGCGTGCGCGTCACCAGCCTGGCCGACTGGGCGTTGCGGCATCTGCGCGCCCTCGACGCCGACCTGCCCCTGGGTTTCGACCCACTCTTCTATCTGGACGTAGGCCCTCGTCTGGCGCTGGAACGGGGGCTTTCGGCGCCCCCTTTCCGGCAGGGAGCCTATGGCTACTGGGACGATCACCCTCTGGGAACCTATCGCTGGGGAGAGACAGCCGATTACCTCGCCGCCCGCGCCGAGGCGTTGTGGGCGCAAGCGCCGTCGGGGGCCGTTTGGTACATCCGGGCCAGGTTGCTCGCCCACGTCCTGGAAGCCGGCTTCGATTGGGTCGCCGACCTGCACAGCCGGGGCGCGCAGGTCGCGGCCTGGACCCTGAACGCCAACCACCCCGCAGACGTGGAGTTGGCCCGGCAATTGACGGCCGTCGGCGTGGACCGTATCACCACCGACGACGCGCCGACCCTGGCCCAGGTCCTGGCGACTGAAGTCGCTACTACCTTCCACAGATTTTAGCCAGACTCAACTCATTTGACAGTACTTACGCAGTTGGTGAGATCGAAAACCCAATAAGACCTCACAGGTTTCCACAGGCTCTCCAAAGCGTGAAAATGTGTCCGTTTGGGTATGAGTTCATCTACCAGGCACTGTTCAAAAACCTGTGAGGTCTCAAGTGCGTA
>JAJRXB010000511.1 GCA_024276515.1 Chloroflexota bacterium | reverse complement strand
GCCGGGGCAGGTGGCCCCGGCCGACGGCCTGACGCTCACCACCCGCAGCGTCACCCTGCGCTGGCGGGATTGGGGCGATCCCGACAACTACCCCAACCCCTCGCGGGAATACTCCGCCACCGTCCGCAAGTCCGATGACTCCTGGAGCCAGGACAGCGGGTGGACGGGCTCGACTTCGTGGCCGGTCACGGTTCCCTCGGACGGGACGTACCGCTGGCAGGTCCAGGCCAGGGACGGTGCGGACAGCAGCGACTCCACCGCCGAGTGGGAGTTCACCGTCAACACCTCTTCCGCGGCCTGGACGTTCATGCTCTACCTGGCCGGGGACAACAACCTGGATTTCTGGCTGCAAAACGCCGTGCGTCGTCTGGAGGAGATGGCTTACAATCCCCACGTCAACGTCCTGGTGTTGCAGGATGGCCCGGGCAGCAACGACACCTGGCGCTACTTCGTGCAGCCGGGCGGCAACTACACCGACGACGTCAATCGCTGGCACCGGGGCGAGCTGAACATGGGCGATCCCCGGACCCTGAGCGACTTCATCCTCTGGGCGCGCAGCTTCCGCCCGGCCGATCACTACTACCTGGCCATAGCCGACCACGGGCGGGGCACGACCGGCATCGCCTGGGACAACTCCAGCGGCGGCGATTACCTCACCCCGGCCGAGTTGAGGACGGCCCTCGATGGAGCCACGTCCGGTGGGGTCAACCGGATCGACGTGATCCACTACGACACCTGCCTGATGGCCATGATCGAGAACGCCTACCAGATCAAAGACTACGCCGATTACCTGGTCGCCTCGGAAAACATCGGCTGGGGCGTGTTCGCCTACGACCAGTACGCCCAGGATGGGGCCCTGTCGGCCCAAGCTGCCCAGCTTGCCCCGGCCTACGATCGGGTGGCCGCCCTGGTCACGGCCAGCACCACGCCGCGCCAGTTGGCCATCAGCGTGGCCGATAACTACTACGACCATCCCCGCCTGGCCGGCTACCCGCGGACGGTCTCGGCCCTCGACCTGGGCAAAGTGGTGACGGTGACAAATGCCGTCAACGGCCTGGCCGCGGCCTTGCAGGCTTACCTGGGCAGCCAGGGCGACGCCGGCTACACCCTTCTCCTCGGCCTGCGCGATCACACCGTCCAGAAGTTCGACTCCCTGGACTACTACACCCTCGACGAGGAGGACGAATACGTTGACCTGTACGACCTGGCGCGGGTGATCGGGCAGAACATCTCCGACAGCGCGGTGCAAACGGCTACGGCGGGGGTCATGGCGGCCATCGGCACCGCCGGGAACGATTTCGTGGTGGCCGAGCGCCACTACAGCGGCGAGATGACGGATTCCGGCGGCAGCACCCACACCTGGAACCTGGGCGGTGCGTATGGCGTATCCACCTACTTTCCGCCGATCTCCGGCGGGTGGGACTACGGCGGCTACGTGGGCGACCAGTTGTTCGACTACACCGCGGACAGCCAGTGGGACGAATTCCTGGCGGCGCTGTTCGACCCGCTGCCGCCCCCGGCGCTGCCGCCGACCGACCCCGGCATACCGGCCATGCCGTCCCCCGGTTTCAGGGTCTACCTGCCAGCCATATTGAAGTAGGAGGGCTCTCCGGAGCCCGAAAAAGGCAACCCCATCATTTCGACACAGGAGGTTTGAGAAATGGAAATCCTGTTTAGTAGAATGAGGCCCGGTCGCACAGAGCGGCCGACGACCCCGAAGGAGGTGTTTTGATGAAAGCAAGGAGCAAACGTGCGAGTCGGTATGTCTGGACTGCTCTCATTGGGCTGATCGGCGGGTTGTTGTGGTTTGGCGCATCCCAGATCATCCAGGCAGCGCCCTTGAGCGCTACGACGATCATCGTGGACGACGGCAGCCCAGATTTCTACGCTACCCGTGGCTGGATACCCGCCTCCAACTGGACCGATTGCCAGGGTTATGGCGGCGATGCCCGGTGGACCTATTCCCGCGTCCCCGGCAATACGAACGATGTGGACTACGCTACCTGGACCCCCAACCTGCCCAAGACTGGCAAATACGAGATCTTTGTCCACGTTCCACGTTTTTACAACGCCCTGGCCGATACCCGACATGCTCGTTACAAGATCTATTACAACGGGGGAACGCG
>JAJRXB010000510.1 GCA_024276515.1 Chloroflexota bacterium | reverse complement strand
CCTCTCGCCGCAGCCAGCCCCGGACAATGACATCACAGACAAATTTAGTGAACCACGGTTCGGCCCAACTGTCAAGCGGCTGTGTGGGGTAGGGCGTAAATTTCGCGTAAAAAGCGCCCTCTGATCCTCTCGCTTCCCCCATCTACGTGACAACGGGGTCTGCGATCTTTCGCAGGCCCTTTTGCGTTTGGCCTTCCAGTCCTATGAAGGAAGTACCATTGAGGTCCGCACCACAGTCGCGTACAATAAAGTAAATGGAGAAATGAGACTCATCTCATCTAATGAGAGGGGAAGTTATGAAGAAATCTGTTCGGTGGCTGATGGTGATCGGCCCAGCCACCTTGTTGGCACTGCCAATTGTGGCTCTGGCTGCCAACTTGTTGACCAACGGGAACTTTGAAACCTTCAGCGACATCCCAGGTCGCTCGTGGAATGGAATCAACGAGAAGGTCGGGACCGGCTGGACTCACTTTTACGTCGCTTCCGGCACCCGGTTGGACAAGTTGCACTGGTTCAGTTCGCAGGACTTCGCCGTGGCTTTCGGCGGGTTAAACTATCGGCTGGAGGGTAGCTACGCACAAAACATGTGGTCGGCCTATGAATTCGACGCGGGGGTGTATCAGCGGATGACCGGTCTCGTCACCGGCACCGTCTACGCCTTCGACGTGCCCATCGTCACCTATTGGCGCGGTCCCGGCTACCCAGACAGCGACGGGATGATGAAAAAGTGGATCGGCATAGATCCCACCGGCGGGACCGATCCCACCAGCTCCAACGTCGTCTGGAGCGACGTGGACTCCAACGACAAGGCGTGGGTCTACATGGACCTGGCCGCCCGCGCCGAGTCGAGCGCGATGACCTTTTTCGTGCGCATCCAGGCTCCGGAGAATAGCTCGGTCAACCACACCGACCTGGACATGGTGTACGTAGACGCCGCCAAGGTGGACCTGGCCCCAACGGTGATTTTGAGCGCGACCGTGAACAACACCGACGTCACATTCAGTTGGACCGCCTCGGCAGCGCCCGGCTGGTCCGTCAAGGGGGTGGAAGTGGAATACCGGGACGAAGCCGGCGGCAACTGGCAGACCCTCCAGGGCAAGACGGGCAACGGGGACTCAAATTACACGTTCTCCGGGCAGCGAGGACACACCTACACCGTCCGGGCTCGCCCCTGGCAAACGATGGTCGAAACCTACAACAGCGACATTGACATGCCCGGTCTGTGGGTCGAGCAGTCGGTCACGGTGGGGGGAGCCTTCAACGGTTACGTGCAGAACAATTTCGGCATCGGGATCAGCGGCGCAACCCTCGCCGTTGCCGGGGGAGGCAGCACCACCAGCGGTCAGAGAGGCTTTTATGCGCTGGAACCACCGAGTTACGGCCAGGCATACACCCTCACCGTGAGCGCCAGCGACTACGGACCGCCACCCCCCATCAGCGCGGCGGTCGCCGACGCCGACAGCGTCACGCCCATTACCTTCACCCTTAAGCCGGCGGACGACGTCATCACCAACGGCGATTTTGAGATCGACACCAGCGGCTGGATCACGTCAGGGACGGGGAGCGCGGCGGTCTTCGGTGGGGGGCATCGCAGCGGCCTGGCCAGTCTGGCGATGACCGACACCATCACCCTGACGCGAACGGTCGCCATCTCCGGCGTTTACAATCCCACCCTCTCCTTCTGGCACAACCCGGCGCTGGGGGGGAGCGACAGCTTTGAGGTCAGCCTCAGCCAGGGGGCGACGGTGCTGGTGTCAAAAGTGTTCACGGCCGGCACCGCCGCCGGGTGGCAGCACGTCTGGCTGCCCCTCGACCGGCCCAACCTGTATACCGGGTCGCTCACGGTGAGTTTTCAGTTGACGGGGGGGCAGGTCTCTCTGGACGAGGTCAGCCTGGGGAAGGGGCCGTATACGATTTTTCTGCCGGTCATCTTCGTCTCGACTGGGCCATAAAAAATAGGGCGTGTTCAAAAACAGCAGGGGCAGACCGATGTGTCTGCCCACTACAGGGCGAACACACGGGTTCGCCCCTACCTTCAACCCACTTTTGAATGCGCCATAATAAATGAGGGCGCACGACCGTGCGCCCCTACATTCCCTTCAGGGCGGGTGTAAGCGTTCACCCCTC
The DNA here is from genome assembly GCA_024276515.1 of Chloroflexota bacterium. Classification (GTDB taxonomy): domain Bacteria; phylum Chloroflexota; class Anaerolineae; order 4572-78; family NAK82; genus JAJRXB01. The sequence goes on along the minus strand of JAJRXB010000510.1, from coordinate 146 downwards.
CCTGCCAGGGCTTATCATTACCCACATCTCGCCTTGCTGACGCCCGCCCCGAGCTTAAGCTCAGGGCTAATAGCCCAAGCACGTTGAAACGTGCTGTCTTTGCCCAGAATCGGGGGAGGAGCAGTCGGCTTGAGCCGACTTTAGCT
>JAJRXB010000509.1 GCA_024276515.1 Chloroflexota bacterium | reverse complement strand
TGCGCCTGGCAGACGGCGGGACGCTGCGCGCCGACGCGGTGATCCTGGCCACCCCGGCCTACGTCGCCGCCGACCTGGTCGAGCCGCTGCACCCCGCCCTGGCGACGGCGTTGCGCGCCATCCGTTACGTCTCCACCGCCACCGTGTCGCTGGGCTTCCGTCGCGCCGAATTCGAGCATCCCCTGGACGGCTTCGGCTTCGTGGTGTCGGCGCGAGAGAAATCCCGTCTGATGGCCTGCACCTGGACCTCCACCAAGTTCAACGAGCGCGCGCCCGATGAGCACGTGCTGGTGCGTGGATTCGTCGGCGGACCGCGCCACGAGGACGTGGTGCACCTGCCCAACGAGGCGCTCATCGAGCTGGTGCGGGACGAGTTGCGCCGCGTGATGGGCGTCGGCGCCCGGCCGGTGGTGGCGCGCGTCTACCGCTGGCCGCGGGCCAACCCTCAATACGACGTGGGACACCTGGAGCGGGTGAGTCGGATCGAGGCCATGGCAGCCGACCTGCCGGGACTGTATCTCACCGGCAGCGCCTATCGCGGCGTCGGCCTTCCCGATTGCATCGAGCAGGGGCAGGCCACGGCAGAGGCAATCATTGCGCGAGTCAGCGAATCAGTGAATCAGCGAGTCAGCGAACCAGCGAGTTAGCACGCAACACGCAACACGCAATACGCAATACGCAACACCCCAGGAGCGAACCATGAACACATCCCGATCAAACACCCTTTTCGCCGCCGCCCAAAAAGTCATCCCCGGCGGTGTGAACTCGCCGGTGCGCGCCTTCCGCGCCGTGGGCGGACAACCGCTGTTCATCGAACGCGGTCAGGGACCCTACCTCTTCGACGCCGACGGCAACCGCTACATTGATTACGTGCTGAGCTGGGGTCCCCTGATCCTGGGTCACGCCCACCCGCGGGTGGCCGAGGCGCTGAAAAAGGCCGTGGACCGGGGCACCAGCTACGGCGCGCCCACCGCCCTGGAAACCGAGCTGGCCGAACTGGTGTGCGAGATGGTCCCTTCGGCCCAGATGGTGCGCTTCGTCAACTCCGGCACCGAGGCCACCATGAGCGCGCTGCGCCTGGCCCGCGCCTTCACCGGCCGGGACAAAATCGTCAAATTCCAGGGCTGCTACCACGGTCACGCCGACATGTTGCTGGTGCAGGCGGGCAGCGGCGTGGCCACCCTGGGCCTGCCCGACAGCCCCGGCGTGCCCCGGGGCGCGGCCCAGGATACCCTGGTCGCCCCCTACAACGACCTGGCCGCCGTCGAGGCCCTGTTCGAGGCCAACCCGGGCCAGATTGCGGCCGTCATCGTCGAGCCGGTGGCCGGCAACATGGGCGTCGTGCCCCCGGCCGAGGGCTTCTTGCCCGGCCTGCGCGAACTGACCCAAAACCACGGCGCCCTCCTCATCTTCGACGAGGTGATGACCGGCTTCCGCGTCGCGCTGGGGGGCGCCCAGTCCCTCTACGGTGTGACGCCCGATCTGACCACCCTGGGCAAAGTCATCGGCGGCGGATTGCCGGTGGGCGCCTACGCCGGGCGGCGGGACATCATGGAGACGGTCGCCCCCGCCGGGCCGATGTATCAGGCGGGAACCCTCAGCGGCAACCCGCTGGCCATGACCGCCGGGGTCGAGACGCTGAAGGTCCTGCGCGAGCCGGGCGTCTTCGACGACCTGGTGGCCCGCACCGAGCGATTGTGCGCCGGAATCGGCGAGGCGGCCCGGTCGGTGGGCGTGCCGGTCTACCAGACACAGGTCGGCACCATGTTTTGCACCTACTTCACCGAGGGGCCGGTCACCAACTGGGCCACCGTCGGCCAGGCGGACACCGACCGATTCGGGCGCTTCTTCCGGGCCATGCTGGAGGAAGGGGTGTACGTCGCGCCGTCCCAGTTCGAAGCGGGCTTCACCTCCACCGCCCACACCGAGGAGGTCATCGAAGCCACAATCGAGGCGGCACAAAAGGCCTTTCGGGCCGTTGCCTGAGACCCACCATTTATTTGCACCTGCATTTCTCCCCTTGACATTTGCGCCCTGGCATTTTATGATGGGCAAGCAATACGGTAGTTTCCCTCTTGCGTGTTGGCGGCAAGAGGCGGCAAAACCCTCACCCACCCCCGCCTGCACCCCCTCCCTCTCCCAATTTGGGAGAGGGAGGGGGTTGGGGGCAGGGAGAGGGCAAGCTCTCGCGCTCCCAGACATCATCAACGCTTAACGGGGAGACTACCGGCAACACCAATTGCGAGTTTTGCGCAGGGACGAGGGGGCTGCAACTATGACCACCGGCTACGTGTACGACGAGATCTTTCTCAAACATAACCTGTCCGGCCACCCGGAGAATCGGACGCGGCTGGAGCGGACGATGGCACTGCTGGAGCAGACCGGCATGCTGGCCCGACTGACCCACGTCCCGGCGCGGCCGGCTACCCGCGAAGAGTTGACCCGGGTCCACCGCCCGGCCTACGTAGACCAGGTGCAGGCGATTTCCGAGCGGGGCGGAGGCCACCTGGACCCCGACACCTACGTCAACGCCGACTCGTACCAGGCGGCGTTGATGGCCGCCGGCGGGCTGATCGAGGCTACGCTGGCGGTGATTGATGGGCAGGTGGACAACGCCTTCGCCCTGGTGCGGCCTCCCGGCCATCACGCCATGCCAGATCGGGGGATGGGCTTTTGCCTGTTCGGCAACGTGGTCATCGCGGCTCAGGCAGCCCGCCTGGACCGGGGGCTGGACCGGGTGCTCATCGTGGATTTCGACGTGCACCACGGCAACGGCACCCAGGCCATGGTCGAGGAGGACCCGGCGATTTGCTACGTCTCCACCCACCAGTACCCTCACTACCCCGGCACCGGCGCTGCCCGCGAGATCGGGCGCGGGCCGGGGAAAGGGACGGTCGTCAACATTCCCCTGTCGCCGGGCGCGGGCGACCAGGTCTTCCAGGGATTGTACGAGCAGGTGGTCATCCCCGTCGCCCGCCGCTTTGCGCCCGATCTCATCCTCGTCTCAGCCGGCTTCGACGCCCATTGGGATGACCCGCTGGCCGGATTGGGACTGTCACTGGCGGGGTACGCCTGGATCACGCGCACGCTGGTTTCGCTGGCCGAAGAATTGTGTGGAGGGCGCATCGTCTTCACCCTGGAAGGGGGCTACCACCTGAACGTGCTCAGCCACGGCGTCCTCAACACCTTCCACGCCCTGTTGGGTGACGAAACCGTGGAAGATCCGCTGGGTCCCTCCCGCTGGTCGGAGCCGGACATCGCCGACTACCTCGCCTCGTTGCGTCAGTTGCATGGCCTGGACGACGCGGAATGAGCGCCCGGCGCGGGTTGCACGAAAAAGTCCCTGGCACTTGTGCAACGCCAGGGACTTCCCTTTTTCCACGCGACGGTCAACCGCCGGCAAGATAACCCGACCTATTTCTTCTTGCCCTTGCCCCTGTCCTTGCCGTGGCCGGGCGAATGACCGGGCGGTGCAGCAGGAGGGCCGGGGGCATCGTGGTCACTCCCCTCAAGTTTCTCCAACTGGCCCGGCGGCACGTGAGCCGGGCCTACAGCTTCACCCGATTCACCCTGCCCGAGATGACCCGCTGGGCCGGCCGGGTCCGCCCAGGAATCGGACGCCTGGTCATCGCACCCCCGGCCCGACATGACACAGCCCAGATTTCCACCCCGCCCCGCCCGACCGGGATGCAATTCGTAGGCCTTCAGGATCTCGCCCCAGCCCATACCCGACAGAAATTCGTCCAGCAAATCCATCGGCGTGGTGCCGTCGTCCAGCCTGTACGAGATGAAGTAGGCGTGGGCGATGACTCCAAAGCCCAGCCCGGCCTGATGCAGCCCCACGATTTCGGAGTAGGGCACGCCAAAATACTCGGCTATTGCCGACGCGACCGGGTGGACGAAGGTGGGCGTCACCGTCGGCGTGACGGTGATGGTGGGAGTGACGGTGATGGTGGGGGTGGCGGTGATGGTCGGGGTGATCGTCCCCTGGAACAGAAGATCGGTCCCCGCTGCCGAGGTCACCGGCTGGCGGGGAGCCGCCATCGCCACCGAGGTGAAAAAGAGTCCAACTCCAAGCAATCCCAGTATCACAGGCCAGAAAATCGTTCGTCGCATCTCGAAACCTCCCTTTGGATTCTCACCCTCTGCAGGCCTGGACATTTTTCACGAGCAAGAAATACGCCGGGGCCACGGGCTTGACCCGCAACCGCCGTCGGTCGCACCCTGCGGGAGGGCTGTTTGTTAATTCACCTGCCATACCGCACCAGCGGCCAAAAAGATACGGCGCGGTCGTAGGAATATGGTACTGTGGCAGCACTTCCCTCCCGGCTGGCCGTATCTTTTGTCCTCTTCAAACGGTATGATATAATGTCCGCACCACGTTCGATACCGTCACTGGCCCGCCGGGGCGGGCTACAGGCTCAAACCATTTGGGTGTGTTTCAAATGAGTTGAGGTGACAGGCTGGAGTGCAGAATTCATTCTGCCAACAGCCCAAAAAACGGAAACATGGCTTTCTCATTTTCCAGGTTTCGAGCCGAAGCGAGCATCCTGGGCCGAACGGCTCAGGATGCCTTCGCTCGCTCCCCCGCTGAAATTGGGAAAGCCCTGAAACGGAATAAATTCCGCACTCCAACTGAGATGAAACACACCCAAACCATTTTGAATGCATCAGTTCACTCAAAGGGGCGTCCGTTGGAGGAGTCTTTCGGTGCGGAATGTCAGTGAGAGCCAACTCATCGAACGGGCCAAGACCTACGATGCACAGGCTCTCAGCGAATTGTACCGGCGTCATGCGGATGCTATCTTTCGCTACGTTTTCTACCGCGTAGGGGATCGGTCGGTGGCCGAGGACCTGGTCGGCGACGTGTTCGTGCGAGCGCTGGAAGGGTTGCCTTCATATCAGGACACGGGCAGTCCTTTTGAAGCGTGGCTCTATCGGATCGCCCACGCCCGGGTGGTGGATCACTACCGCCGGCAAAAAGTGAGGCGCGCCGCCCCGTTGGACGAAAAGCTGGCCGCCGACGAGGGGACGGACCCCGACCGGCTGGCCGCCCACCAAGATGACCTCCGTCGCGTCTGGGAGGCTTTGGCCCTTCTGACGGACGAGCAACAGCAGGTGATCTCCCTCCGCTTCATCGCCGGTTATTCGACGGTCGAGGTGGCCCAGGCGTTGGGCAAAACGGAGGGAGCAGTGAAGGCGCTTCAGCATCGAGGGCTGGCCTCGTTGCGTCGGCTGCTGGAGATTGAATCGTGAGTGAGAGTCTGGACTTCGACCACGTGCTGAGTAATTGCCTGGACCGCCTGCGCGAGGGCGAGCCGGTGGAGGCCTGCCTGGCCAGCTACCCCTCACACGCCGACCAACTGGCCCCGCTCTTGCGGCTGGCCGCTGCGCTGCAGGTATCCGATAGCCCCTCCATGTCGCCCGAGGGCTTCGACGCCGGCCAGGCGCGTCTGCTGGCCCAGGCTGCCCGGCTGCGCGCCCGGCAAAAGAAGACCGGGAGTGCCCGGCGGAGGGCCAACGCCGGCCTGTTGGCCGGGGCGCGCCGCCTGATCGCGGCGACGGTGGCGGGCGTGCTGTTGCTGGGCGTCGTTTTGGGCGCCGGCACCGTTTCGGCGGCCTCGGCCAGCCTGCCCGGCAGTCCACTCTACCCGGTGAAGCGAGCCACGGAGACGCTTGTGTCATCCGTGGCCTTCACTCCCCAACTCCAGACGCGCGTCCACCTGGCCTGGGCCGGGCGACGGCTGCGCGAGGTCGAAGCCCTGATCGCCCGCGACGGCCTGGCCGACGAGTCGGTGCTGGCAGACCTGGAACACGAAACCGTTCAGGCGCTGACCGCCGCCGAGCAGGCAGGCCCCGATCAGTTGAAGGCCGTGGCCACCCACACGCAGCAACAGCAAGCCGTGCTGAGTCGGCTGCTGGACCAGGCTCCCCAGGCCGCCCGGCCGGGCCTGGAGCGGGCGCTGGCCGCGTCGGCCCAGGGGCACGCCCGTGCCCAATCCGCATTGGAACGGGCTACACCCCGCAAGCCAGGTGCCAGCCCGCCCCCGTCAGCGGCACCGCCGGGGCAAACCGGCAAAGAGCCAACGCCCGCAGAGCCGGAGATGGCTCCCCCGGCCGGCGACGTGCCCGCCACGCCAGCCGCTCCTCCCGGCACGGTGGATGATCTCCGCCCGCCGGCCGGTGGCGACGACCACGGGCAGGGAGATAGCCAGGGCCAGGGGCAGGGACAGGGTCAGGGACAAGGGCAGGGTCAGGGGCAGGGGCAGGACAACGATCACGATCCCGGCCAGGGGCAGGGTCAAGGCCACGGAAGAGGCGGGGAGAAGGGCAAAAGCAAGGATAACCCAGGGCGCGGCCAGGGCAAACACAAATAAAATGGGTGTGTTTCAGATGAGTTGGGGTGACAAGCCGGAGTGCAGAATTCATTCTGCCAACGGCCCAAAGAACGGAATAAATTCCGCACTCCAAACTGAGATGAAACACACCCTAAAATAAACACAATCCTGCGGCGGGTTTGCACTGTGCTTCAAAGCAGTTATAATGAAGCAAATTCCGTCGTCAGGAGAGATTTGTGATTCGCGTATTGTTCGTCTGTTTAGGGAATATCTGCCGTTCGCCGATGGCCGAAGGAATTTTTCAACACCTGGTGGACCAGGCAGGCTTGTCAGATCAGATCGAAGCAGACTCGGCCGGCACCGGCAACTGGCACGTGGGCGAACGGGCGCATCGCGGCACGCTCAACGTGCTTCGGCGCCACGGCATTGCCTACGACGGCCGCGCCCGCCAGGTGACTCTGGCCGACCTGGACCAGGCCGACTACGTGGTGGCAATGGACACCGACAACGTCTACGACCTGCGTTACCTGGACCGTCGGGGGCGGCTGGACAGCAAGTTGCACATGTTGCTCGACTTCGCGCCCCCGGGCTCGCCCCCCGAAGTGCCCGACCCATTTTACGAAGGCAACTTTGAATACGTGTTCAACCTGGTCGAAGCCGGCTGCCGTGGCCTGCTCGACCACATCCGCGCCGAACGCGGCTTGTGACGGACGCCGATGACTCTCCCTCACTCTCTCGTCAACGCCCTGACTCGGGTCCTGGATGCGCCACCCCGAGACGTGCGCGCCGTCGGCGGCGGGGACATCAACTACGCTGCCCGGTTCACCGCCGGAGACCGGGCCTGTCTGGTCAAATGGAATCCGAATCCCCTGCCGGGCATGTTCCCCGCCGAGGCGAAGGGCCTGACGCTGCTGGCCGAGGCCAGGTCGCTGCGCGTGCCGGCTGTCTACGCCCACGCTGAAGCCCAGGGGGATTGCCCGGCTTTCATTGTGCTCGAATGGATCGACTCAGTGCGGGGCGGGGATCGGCGGGGGGCGGCGGTCGCCCTGGGGCGCGGGCTGGCCGCGCAGCACCGCGTCACCGCCGACGCCTACGGACTGGACCACGACAACTACTGCGGGTCCACCCCCCAACCCAACGGCTGGCTGGACTCGTGGATCGAGTTTTACGGGCAGCGCCGGCTTGGCTTTCAGATGGAATTGGCCGGGCAAAAGGGGCGGATGCCGTCGGGGCGACGGCGACGATTGGAGCGTCTCATCGCCCGGCTGGACGAGTGGATTGACGAGGATGCCGTGCAGCCCTCACTCCTGCACGGGGACCTGTGGGGCGGCAACTGGATGATAGGGCCCGACAACGAGCCGGTCCTCATTGACCCGGCCGTTTACTTCGGCGACCGAGAGGCAGAGCTGGCGATGTGTCACCTCTTTGGCGGCTTCCCCGCCGACTTCTTCCGCGCTTACGACGAGGTCTGGCCCCCTGCCCCCGGTCGTGACGAGCGGTTGCCCCTCTATCAACTTTACCACCTGCTCAACCACCTCAACCTTTTCGGCGAAGGCTACGGCGGCGGGGTGGATGGCGTCCTGCGACGATACGTGGGGTAATTCTTGCTCCCGTCTACTTTCGCTTCACCACCTTCACCCGGTCGAAATCGCGGGCGACGTGCACGTTGGGGAAGACGGTCCGGGCCTCGGCCAGCACCTCAGCCTCGCGGTAGCGTCGGGAGATGTGGGTGAGGTAAAGTTCTCGTACCCTGGCCTCGGCGGCCAGTCGGGCGGCCTGGGCGGCGGTGAGGTGACCGAATTGGCGGGCCATGTCGGCCTCCGCCTCCAGATAAGTCGCCTCGATGACCAGCGCGTCGGCGCCCCGGGCTTCGTCCACCAGGTCCTCGATACGGCCAGCGTCACCCACGAAGATCAGCCTGGCGCCCGGCACCGGATCGCCCAGCACGTCGTCCGGGGTGACAACCCGCCCATCGGCCAGGGTGATCGCCTCGCCGCCCACCAGTTTTTTGCGTTCCGGGCCGACCGGCACCCCCAGCGCCTCCGCCTTCTCGACGAGGAAGGGCCGGCGCGCTTTCTCCTCAAAGGCAAAGCCAAAACAATCGGGGCCCCGGTGAGACACCGGGAAAGCGCGCAGTTGGAACTTGGCGTCCTCCATAATCACGCCTGGCCTCAACTCGATGAAGTCAATGCGTAGTGAAGGGTTGGCCCCCCGCAGCACCACGCGCAGCAGCAGGTCCTTCACCCGCTCCAACGCCCAGGCCCCGGCGTAAATCTCCACGTGATCTATCGCTTCCCACCGACCAAAAGTGGAGGCCAGTCCTCCCAATCCCAGGATGTGGTCCAGGTGGCCGTGGGTCAGCAAAATCTTGTCCAGTCGCTTAAAGCCCAGTCCGCTCTTGAGCAACTGGCGTTGCGTCCCCTCGCCGCAGTCAATGAGAAAGCGGTGCTCGTTGTAAAGCACCACCTGGGCCGACAGCCCCCGGTGGATGCTCGGCGCGCTGGCCGAGGTGCCCAGAAAGACGAGTTCAAACACTGTTTGTGAAATCCAGAAGATCGGCCATGCCTCTCAACGTGTACGAGACACGGGCTTTGACCCGGTTAACCAAGCCCTCCGGCCTGGCTATCTCAGGTGGTCGGGCCAAACGGCGGAGCCTCGCGTCTACCCAGAGTACGTCGCTCGACTTGAGCATGATCAAACGCTGCTGAAGTGGGTCACCTCCGCCCTGCGAAGTATAGATCGCATCTCTCAGGGCAAACTCGATGGTGTTCCCTTTGTCTCCCACCGGGCTCAGACTGAATAGAGTGCCCCTGCATCTGTCACCGTTGCGCAACTGAACCACCAGGCGCGGAGGGAATTGGCCAAGAACCGCCGCCTGCTCGATCAACATCTCGGGCCACAACGAAGCCGACGCGCGCCGGCCGAAGAATGAGCCGCTGGCCTGGGCGACGATCAGGCTGCACAGAACGTAAAAGGCGATCATCCCGTATTTTACGAAGATGGTCGCCTCAAGCGGTACCTGGAGGCTTGGCAACCCCCGCGTCGACCACCGGAGCGATAACCCCCATGCTAAAGAAAAAAGTCCCAGGAGAAGGATGTGGATGATGGTGCTGGCGATTAGGCTAGCGACGGTTTGTTCAAAAGCGGACCGTTCCCGGTAATAGTATCGCCGGTTGACGAGGTAGGCCCGCGCGTAGAGAAAGCCGGGAGCGACGAGAAACAAAAGAGTGACTGCTTGGCTGAGGTTGGACAGCATAGATCTACCTCATAAATAGTGTGGAAACGCAAGCACGCACGTATGGCCCTATTGAGCATTGAATCTCATTTTTCAAAGATGACGACCTTTCCACGGTAGAAATCGTTCATCAGTCGCCTCAGCTTTGCCTGCTCCCCTAGCGTCAATGCTCTCGGAGGTTGGCGATCAGCATCAAGTGCCTCCCTTATGATCTCTTTGAACTCTTGGGGGTCAAACTGGGCTTTGTCCACAAAGTCATAGACGCCGTATTCCCCAAGCGCCATCCGAAGCAACTCAGTTGCAAAGCCGGTTATGACTACCACGGGTATCCCAAAATAGTGCGCATCATCGAGCAACGTGATACCGGCTCCTTCGTCCTTCTCACCTAATTTGAGGTCAATAACGGCGAGATCAAAAGGTTCTTCTAGCTTCCTTCGAGCCTCATCATAAGACGCTGTAGCTTCGACCGAGTAACCTTCCTCTTTCAAAATGTCTTGAAGTGTATCTCGCCAGTTCGACTCGTCCTCAACGACCACGATTCTCTTCTGCTCTTTCATCACAAACACCTCCTGAGTTGAGGTCAGCTCTGCTGGGCGCTGGCTTCCCTCTCGGCAGCCTCCACAGCCATTGCCACAGCCTCTCGGAAATTCTGGGAGTCAAATGCGCTCTTTTCGAAGAAACCTGACACTCCATACTCTCTAGCAAGCGCCCCATAACCCGTGACTACAATAGTTCTTGTTTTTCCCCAATGCGTGTTGATTTTTCCCCGCAAATACAGCCCATCAATGTTCGCCGGATCAGCGTCAATAAGCCTTACGTCGAGAACGGCCACGTGGAAAGTTCTCTCTTGCAAGAGTGTCATCGCTTCTGAGAATCTGGCGGCCGTGTAGACTGCGTATCCTTCGCTCTCCAGGATGGTCCGCAGTAAGGCCCGCCAATTCCCCATATCGTCAACGACGAGGATTTGGGGTTGTCTGTCCGTCATCTCTCTTGCTGTCCTCCCTAGGATCGTTGAGCGATTGGTAGCTTCACAACGAAAGTGGAGCCTTTGCCTGGAGCACTGCTCTTCAAGAAAACGTCACCGCCAATCGCCCGCACGAAATTCCGGCACCACCATAGGCCAAACCCCATCCCACGCTTCTCCTTTGTCGTGAAGAACAAGCTAAAGAGTCGCTTTTGCACCTTTTCATCCATACCACGGCCCGTGTCAGCAATTTCTATCTTTACTGATTTTCCATCATCGGCAAGGAGGGTGCGCAACGTCAACTCTCCACCGCCTGGTGTCATCGCCTCCACCGCATTGGCGATGATGTTGTCAAAGACCTCAAGCATTTGGTCACTGGCAAACGTGGTTGAAGGAAGATTCGGCATATAGTTCTCCTTTACCACTATGTCGTCGGGTATCGCCGTGCGCTTGAGGGCATCGGCCAAAAAATGGTTCAGGTCAGCAGGCTGAGGTTGAGCTACCGGCACTGATTTTCTTAACTGCTCTGCCATCTCTAGCAGCCGGCGCCCGTCTTCCTCTATCCGCTGCAGATAGCGACCGGCCACCTCATTTTGTGCGTCAATCACCCGCCTGATTTCTTGTGCAGCAACCGGAATGGTCCCTGCCACGTTGCTCAGGCGGTGGGCAAAGTGACCGGCAATGGTGCCCAGTACCTGAATTTGCTCAGCCGCCAGCCTCTGTTCATGCATAACCTTAAGCTCATCTCGTGCTAGTTGCAAAGCCGCCTTTAGCTCATCTTCCGCTCGTTGCAAAGCTTCGAAATGCCTGGCGTTCTGGATAGCAATCGCAGCGTAGTTGGCAAAGGTTTCAAGTATCCGCTCCTCATCCTCGCGAAATTGATGAGGCGTTCTGTAGTTGGCAAACATAATCCCTACGATCTCCTCGCCCACTCTCAGGACCAGAGCGGCCGAGGATTTGATCTTCTCGCGAAGAACAAACCGGGGTCTCTCAGGTTCACCGGGATGTCGCACAACCCCAATCACGAATTCATCGTGGGCGGCGTCTGGGGAAAAACGTGACTTGCCCATTTGGACGATCTTCCATGGGACATCGTCCGGATAGATTTTGGTCTTCATCGGGCCCGGCACCAACAGCCTGCCGGCAATGGTCGGCCCGGTGCCCTCCACCAGGAATTGCTGAGAACTCTGATCGTACTCATATAGCGTTACCAGGTCAATGTTGAGCACCTCCACCGCTCGCTGAGCGACGGTCTCTAATACTTCTGACAGTCCGCCTTCTGACTTAAGGCGCGTTAGGGACGCACCAACCTCATGCAAGCTATCAAGAATTAGATGAAGCCTCGCCTGCTCGGCGACAGTCCCGGCAACCTGTTCGGCAAAATAGGAGAGTCGTCGCCTATCGTCATTGGTGAAGAAATCCGCCCGCTCGTGGTCGGCATTGATAACACCGACCAATGTGTCGCCAGTGATGATAGGCACGGCCAACAGCGATTTGAAGTTCAACTGGCCGGAACGCGGGGGATGAAAATGAGAATCTTCCTCAACGTCCGAGCACAAATAAGCCTTTCTAGTCTTGGCCACCCAGCCGGCGATGCTATCGTCACCCACTCTGAACTTGGGATCGTCCTGACGTTCAGGGTGTGGCGGTCCCAGCCTGGCTCTGATTTCCAGCCATTCCCCTTTGCGGTCCGGGAGCATCAAAGTGCCACCGGTGGCTCTCACTATGGCTAAAGCTTTGTTGAGAATCGCGTCAAAGCTGGCTGCTCCACTGACGTATGACTCAAGGGGTTCAGCAACAGCCTGGCTTGTCCCATCGGTGCTATCGCCAGACAACTCCTTTTGCTCCCCAGATCTCCTCAGTTTCTTTGCCATCTTACTCCCCGCACGGAAAAACGACTACTCAATTGCCTGCTTTAATCATAGCCGAGAGTAACGCGAAAGTCAATAGCCGCTCACTTCCACCCGCGCTCCGTTTTTCCCCAAGTCTTCAACCTCGAACCGGACGCCGAGGATTTGTTCCACCACCCACACATTAGTCAGCAGGTGCTGACTGGTCCGCTCTGTAGTGAAGGCCGACCGACCATCCGCCAGCGCCAGCGGCAACACCAGTTGATCGGCCAGGTGCTCGTCGAGGGCGGCGCCGGAGTCGCGGTGGGCCAGCAAGGCAACGACCGCCTCCTCCGCCACCGCCTCCGAGGGTTTGCCCCTGACTCCCAACGCGCTGAAGCCAGCGCGAACGTGCTCGTATTCCGCCGTGAGGAAGATGCCCGCGCCGGCACAGGCGGCCCGCACCCGCAGCGGCTCAATCCGGGAGTCAACGCCCGCTGCGGCCAGCAACGACCGGGCGCGGTCGCCCATACGCTGGGGGATGTGGGAGGGCAGATTGGCCGCCACCGCCCGTCCCCACACCCGGCGCAATTCACCCCGCTCGGTCAGCGTCAGAGAAGATAGCTTCGGGCCGGCGCCCAGCCCCCGGATCGCCACCCGGATCTCCCCCTGCCCCACCGGATACCACCCCCACTTCGCCAGCTCCAACGTCGCCTCTATCCCCATCTGAGCCAGTGTGGGCAGCCACACGTCGCGGACGTAGTCGAAAGGAGGGCTCCAGGCGACGTGAGTGCCGCCTCGGATGACGACGGTCGAGTCTCCATCGGCCAGGGCCAGCGGGAGCAGGATGGTTTGCAGGACGAGGGTGGTCGCCCCGGCGCTGCCCCCCTCGCGTGCCTCGGCCACGTCGAACAGGTAGTCGCCGGGTTGGGGCGGTCCGCCCGGCACGAAAGTGAGCGTTTGCGAGCCGGGTTCGTCGCCGGTTATCTGAGCCCGGCAAATAGCGGCGGCGGCACGCACGCTGGTGAGATGTTGTGCCGCCAGGCCGGGGTTCTTGCGTCCGGCCCGAATCTTCTCGATTTGAATCGCCCGGCCGGTGATGGCGGCCAGCGCCAGCGCGGTACGCAGAATCTGGCCGCCTCCCTCGCCGTAGGAACCATCAATGATCAAATGTCAAACCCTCAAATATCAATCAGCAAATTGGCAAATCGGCAAATCAACAAATCGACGAATCAGCGAATCAGCGAGTCAGCGAGTCAGCGAGTCGGCAAATTGGCAAATCGCAAATCTCCAATCTCCAATCTCCAAGCCCCGATCCCCGATCCCCAATCTCTCAACTCAGGCCGAGCAGGGGCGGCAATTCACTCAACCGCCGAATCTTGGTGACTTCGTCGCTCGTGGCCTCCGCCCACGTGTCGCGGGGGTCCACCAGAACCGGATGCAGGCCGGCGTTACGCGCGCCCTCGATGTCGGTGGAGGGTGTGTCGCCGACGAAGAGGGCCTGGCAGGCAGCCGCTTCCGCCCGCGCCAGGGCCAGCTCGAAGATGGCTTTGTCGGGCTTGTGAACGCCGACCTCTTCTGAGATCAAAACAAAGTCCACCTGGTCCGCCAGATGATGGTGACGAATCTTGCGGCGCTGCATGGTGGTGTAGCCATTGGTGACGATGCCCAGACGCATGCCCGCCGACCGCAGCCGCTCGACGACGGGCAATGTGTCGTCGAACAAACGGGTGGCGGCGATGATGCGGTCCTCCCAATCCTGGAGCATCGGTTCGGCCAGTCGCTCGTCGGCCTGCAAAGCGCGTAAGGTGTTGACGAAGGAATAGAGACGGGCCACGTCCCCCGCCAACACACCATCCACCATCATGTACCACATGTCGTGGTTCTTGGGCCAGAAGGTCTCCCAAAACCTGTCCTGAGTGACCGACGGCAGCCGGTCGGCAAAGGCTTCGAACGTCTCGTGGCACAGGTCTCTGATGTCGCGCGTGTGCTCGATCAGCGTGCCATCCAGGTCAAAGAGCACAGCAGTGATATTATGATATTTTGCCACGTTCGTCACGATGTGCTCCCCGATTCAAAAGCCTCGATGCGCGCCCGGAGTTCGTCGGGGATACGGACGCTCTTGCCGGTCTGGTACTCGTAATGCACCACCACGGCTTTCGACAGGGCTGCCAATTGCCCGTCGGCCTCAATGCGATGCTCCAGCAAGAAGCTGGAATTTCGCACTTCAACCACCCGTGTGCCCACTTCCACCGACTGGCCGTAGAAGATAGGGGCTTTGAATTGGCACGAAATCTGAGCCAAGATCAGCCCGACCTCGGCCAAGTTCGGGCTCCTGGTTTGAAAGACCACGTCACGCATGTACTCTACGCGGGCCGTTTCCAGATAGGTGAAGAAGACGGCATTGTTGACGTGTCCCATAGCGTCAATGTCGCGGAAGCGAACGGTGATGGGGACCACGTGGCGAAAACCTTCCATCGGCGGGGGCCTCCTCCGTGGGTAGCGCAGCGTGTTGCGTCCCTGCTCAACTGCGGTTGATGTGGGGCAGGGTGATGCCGAGCTGCTTTTGGTATTTACCCTTTTTGTCGGCATACGAGACGCGGCAGACTTCGCTGGCCTGGAAGAAGAGCACCTGGGCGATGCCTTCGTTGGCGTAAATGCGGGCTGGCAGGGGGGTGGTGTTGGAAATCTCCAGCGTCACGAAACCTTCCCACTCCGGCTCGAAAGGGGTCACGTTGACGATGATGCCACACCGGGCATAGGTGCTTTTTCCCACACAAATCGTGAGCACGTCGCGGGGGATGCGAAAATACTCGATAGTCCGGGCCAGAGCAAAGGAGTTGGGGGGAATCGTACACACGTCACCCTTGAACTCGACGAATGAGCGGTCGTCGAAGTTCTTGGGGTCCACCACCGTGGCGTTCACGTTGGTGAAGACTTTGAACTCGTCAGCCACACGGATGTCGTAGCCGTAGGAGGAGAGTCCGTAGGAGACGACACCTTCTTTCACCTGCCTCGCCTCAAAGGGCTCGATCATGCCGTGTTCACGGGCCATCTTTTCAATCCAATGGTCGGGCTTGATGCTCATAAAACCTCCGCAGGGCTAAATTGCGTCCGCATTATACCAGCGGGGGATAGGCAGAGCAAACGGGTGGGGCACGGCGGGTGCACGCACGATGAAAGCTTTGGGGAAACAGGGCTAGCGCATCGCCGCCCGCAGAATCTCCGCCGGGTGCAGAGCAAGTTTGCCTGTGCCATGTTTGATCTGCTGGCGACAACTGGCGCCGGCGGCGGCAACGATGGTGTCGTCGCTCTGTTCTCGGATCGCCGGCAGCAACCGGCGCTCGGCCATTGCCACGGAGATTCCGTAATGCTCAGCCTCGTAGCCAAAGGCTCCGGCCATCCCGCAACAGCCTGAGTCCACCTCGGTCACGGTATAGCCAGGGGGCAATCCGAGCACACGCCGGCTGGGGCCGGTCCCCACCAGCGATTTTTGGTGACAGTGGCCGTGCAGCAGAATGTGCCGGGTCTCACCGGTAAACTCCAGTGCTAGCTGACCCTCGTCGGCCAACCCGGCGATGAATTCCTCAAAGGTGTAGCAGTGCTCCGCCACCATCTTGGCACGCGGGTCATCGGGCAGCAGGTAAAGGTACTCGTCCCGCATGGTGAGCAGACAACTGGGCTCCAGCCCCACGATGGGGAGTCCCTGCTCGGCGAAGGGGGCCAGCCGGTCCACCGTGTCTTGCGCGGCCCGGCGCGCTTTGTCTATCAGGCCTTTTGAGATCATCGGGCGGCCGCAGCATTTGTGTCCCGGCAGAACGACCTGGAATCCGGCGGCTTCTAAAATTTCGGTGGCGGCGATGGCAACCTGGGGATAGTTGTAGGTATTGAAAGTGTCGTTGAACAAGACGACCTGTTTGCTGCCGTCTGCCCCCCGGCGGCCCGACCGCTGTTCGAACCAACGAGTGAAGGGTTGACGGGCAAACTCCGGCAAAGGACGCTGGCGGGTGATGCCCACGAACTTCTCCAGTCCCCGGCGAATCAGCCCGTTTCTCAAAGTCCAGTTGACGATTGGAGCCAGCGCCCCGCTGCCCATCCGGCTCCAGCGGGCGACGTCGGCGAAAAGGTGGGTGCGGAGCGACATGCGGTGCTTCTCGTAATAATGGGCCAGGAACTCGAACTTGATCTTGGCCATATCCACCGAGGAGGGGCATTCGGCTTTGCAGGCTTTGCACTCAATGCACAGGTCCATCACTTCGGCCATGCGCTGGCTGGTCAATTCTTCCGGGGGCAGCCGGCCCGACAGCGCCGCCCGGAGCGCGTTGGCCCGTCCCCGGGTGCTGTGCTCTTCCTCTCGCGTGACCATAAAGCTGGGGCACATGGTGCCGATTGTCCTTTTGCGGCACACCCCCGCCCCGTTGCACATTTCCACCGCCCGGTGAAAGCCCATATCCTGGCTGAAATCCAGGTGCTCTTTGATGGGAACGACGGTGTAATCCGCCCCGTAGCGCAGGTTTTCGGTCATTGGGGGTGAGTCCACAATGTTGCCGGGGTTGAGAATGTTGTGGGGGTCGAATGTGCGCTTGACCTCCCGGAACAGGGCGTACAGGTCTCGGCCAAAGAATCGCTCGTTCAGCCAGCTTCGGGAGCGACCGTCGCCGTGCTCGCTGGAGAGGGAGCCGCCGTATTCGCCCAGCAACTCGGCGGCAAAGGTGGCGATGACCGGCAGTTTGTCTACCTCGCTGGCTACTTTGGCGTTGATGAGGGGACGAATGTGAACGCAGCCGGCGCTGGCATGGGCATAATAGGCCACCCGCGTCCCCAGGTCGTTGCAAAACCTTTCGATA
>JAJRXB010000508.1 GCA_024276515.1 Chloroflexota bacterium | reverse complement strand
GGGATGCTCATCGCCCCATCTCGTAGCCCCGGAATCCCTATTCCGGGGCGATTCCCCCCTCGTCGCTCACCTGCCCCATCGCAGGTGCGGGCAGAATGACGGTTTGGGGCCAAACTCGAATTTAGATGCGATTGCCCTACAAATTTTGGAACGTATTCTGTGACGGATGACGCCATTTGTGCTATAATCCCCCAATGCGAGGACGTCCTGCCAACCCCAATGCAACGTAGGGAGATGTTTGACGAATGAACGAGAGGAAAGCCCAACTCACCGGCGCCGAACAGGTCGCCTGGGATTTGACCGACCTGTACGCCGCCATCGACGACCCGGCCATTGACCGCGACCTCGACGAGGCCGATGCCCGCGCCGACGAGCTGGCCCAGCAATATCAGGGGCTAATCGCCAGCTTGAGCCCCGAAGAAATGTATGACCTGCTAGAAGCATACGAGAGCGTTCACGAACTTTCGAGGAAAGTGAGCGCGTATGCTTATTTGGACTGGTCGGCCAACACAGAAAACAGCGCCAGCGGGGCTCTGTTGCAAAAGGCCATCGAGCGAGCATCTCGCCTGAACCAGAAGCTCGTCTTCGTGGAATTGGAATGGGCCAACGTGCCGGACGAAGTCGCGCAGGCCATTATCGCCAGCCCATCCCTGGCGCAGCCTGGGTCGCGTGACGGCTCGTCGGCCAGGCCGGACTACCGCCATTGGCTCGAGGTGGTCCGCCGCTATCGCCCCTATCTGCTGACCGAGCCAGAGGAGAAAATTCTGGCAGAGAAGGCGATCACCGGTCGCAACGCCTGGTCGCGTTTCTTCGAGGAGGTGCATGGCGCCGCCCGCTACGAATTCGACGGTGAGTTGTTGCCCCAACAGACCGTTTTGGCCAAACTATACGATCAAGACCGCGACGTGCGTCAACGCGCTGCCGCCTCGCTCACCGCCGGGCTGAAACGTCTCAGCCGCACGACCACTTACATCTTCAATACCGTCCTGGCCGATAAGGCCTCCGACGATCAACTGCGCGGCTATCCAACCTGGATCACCGCCCGCAACATGGACAACGAAGTAGACGACGATACGGTCGAGGCGCTGATCAACGCCACCACCTCTCGCTACGACATCGTAGCTCGCTATTACCGGCTCAAGCGTCGGCTGCTTGGCCTCGACGAACTCTTCGACTACGACCGCTACGCGCCCCTGCCGGCAGATCATCGTCACTACCCCTGGGACGAGAGCCGCGAGATAGTTCTCAACGCTTACGAGCGGTTCCACCCCCGTATGGCCGAGATTGCCAGGAAGTTCTTTGACAACCACTGGATTGACGCGGCGGTGCGGCCCGGCAAGCGCGGCGGAGCCTACAGCCACGGCGTCGTGCCCTCGGCGCACCCCTACGTCTTCCTCAACTACGAGGCCACGCCCCGGGATGTGATGACCCTGGCCCACGAACTTGGCCACGGGGTTCACCAAACGCTGGCCAGCGCCCAGGGTTTGTTGCAGGCCAGTACCCCGCTGACGATGGCCGAGACGGCCTCCGTCTTCGGCGAGATGCTCGTCTTTCAGGACCTTATGTCCCGCGAGGCCGACCCCGAAATGCGGCTGGCGATGCTGGTCGGCAAGCTCGAAAACTCGTTTGCAACCGTCTTCCGCCAAATCTCCCTGAATCGTTTCGAGCACGCCATCCACACCGCTCGCCGCAAAGAAGGGGAGTTGACGGCGGAGCGGTTCAGTGAGCTGTGGCTGGAGACTCAACGCGCCATGTTCATAGACAGCGTTACGATGACCGACGACTACGGCATTTGGTGGAGCTACATCCCGCACTTCATCCACACGCCCGGTTACGTGTATGCTTACGCCTTTGGGGAATTGCTGGTGCTGGCGCTCTACGCTCGCTACCAGCAAAATAGCTCAGATTTCGCCGACGCTTACCTGGACATGCTGGCTGCCGGCGGCTCGGACTGGCCGCACAAAATCGTCGAGCCGCTGGGCGTTGACCTGACCGATCCCAACTTCTGGCGCAACGGCCTTCAGATGCTCGACGATTTGGTGACCGAAGCCGAAGAACTTGCCGGTTGAGGCGAAATAAGGAAATTGAGTGGCATGAAGAAACGTCTCTTCCCCGTCGCTCTCGTTGCTTTTGCGGCCTGGCTTGCCGCCTGCTCGCCGCTCCAGCCTATCTCGAAAACGGCCGACGTCCGGCCCACCAAAAGCCCCACCCCCGTTTCCGCCACCGGCTTCGCCCTTCCCCCATCCCCCCAGCCGACCTACACCCCAACCGGCCAACCCCCCGCTGCTGCCGAGCCGGGCATCCCGGCCACCGTGGACGAACTTCGTCTCGGCGTCCCGGCAGGCAACGGCAATGAGCCCTACCTGGTGGCCGTTGACAGCCAACGACGACGCCTGTACACCTTGAACTACGGCACGTCGGCCCTCAAGGAGGGCAACACCATCAGTGTGCTGAACCTGGAAACGAATGAGATCGTCGCTCTGCTCGATCTGGGCAATATGCCCCAGCAGTCGCCTCTTTCGCCCACCCCGCTGGACTTGCAGATAGACCCCTACCGTCCCCGCCTTTACGCCCTGTGGGGCGACCGCTACGCCGACGCGACCGACAGCACCCTGACCATCGTGGACCTGGAGACCCAGGCCATCGTGGACACGCTGCCCGGCGTTGAGGCCATCGCTCCCGGCCCCGACCGGCTCTACCTGGCGGACGACACCCGCCTGTGGACCGTGGACCCAGACTCGCTGACCGAACTCGACGCCCGCCACCTCGACAGACGCTGGTTCAACGAGCCGCTTTTGCTCGATCCCCAGGCCAACCGACTTTACCTGGGGCGGGGGCGTCCCTGGTCGCTGGAGGTTTTCGAGGCCGACTCGCTGATCTCCGTGGGCAGCTACCCCATTGCCGATAAATTGATTGGGGCCGTGGCAGACGCGAACAGCGAGCATCTCTTCATCCTTGCCAGTGATGGAGAGCAAGTCACCCTCCGTGCTCTGGACGCCGAGGGACGCCCTCTGGCCGACCCGGCTCCCATCTCCCTGACCGATGACCTCTACAGCGACCTCCCCCTGACCTTTGATGGGCAAACCCTGTATGTAGCCGAAGGCAATTCCGAGTCGTACAGATTGCACGCTTTTGCGTTGCCGGACTTGACATCCCTGGGCAGCCTCGCCATCCCATATAAGCCCAACGACCTGGCCGTTGACCCGACGACGGGATTCCTCTACGCCGTTTATAGCAGCCCCAGCAGTTACGTCCTGGCAATTGACCCAGAGGCCGGCCCCGCCGAGACGGTTTACACCGCCTTGCGTATCACCGACGCCGTGGCCGATCCGACCACGGGGCGACTGTACGTGCTGGACGAGAGCGGCACACTGCGGGTGCTGAATCTGGCCGACCACCGCGAAATCGCCCGCACCGAGACCGGCTTCGACATTCTGAACGGCTATCACGTGGGCTACGGTCGGCTCTCCCTCGACCCGGGCCGGAATCGTCTGTACATCGGCGGTGATCCGGTGCGGATCGTAGACACCGACTCGCTGGCGGTGACCGCTTTGGAGATGCGCGGCCAGGTGACCCCCGACCCCATCGGCCACCGGGTCTATCTCACGCCCCCGTGCGCCTGCCGGGTGGAGCAATGCAACACCCTCATCCTCAACGCCGACACCCTGACCGGGACCGAAACCCTCTTCCCGCCAGAAGACCCCTTCACCGCCCCCTGCGTCATCGCCACCAGCCTCGACGCCGAAAACCGACTCCTCTACGCCCGCATCTACAACGGCGTCCCCGGCTCCAACAGCGGCGACTATTTCTCCGTCTTCGACATCTCCGGCCGGCCAAAAGAACTGTACACCGACTTCCAGATCAGCTACGGCAACGTGGCCTTCGACCCTCTCCGCCGGCGCGCTTTTCTTCCGCGCTATCGCATCGACCGCTCGTTCATCCACCGCTTTGAACTCCAGGGAGGGACAATCACCCAAACCCTGGAACTGGTGGGCGCGCAAGGGCAACTGGCGTATGACCCACCGCACGACCGTCTCTACGCCGTGGGACACGACGGCGCCCTGCAAGTCTTCGATGGCGACCTGACCCTGCTGGCCGAGATCACCCTGCCCGGCGAATTCGACCTCCTCACCTTCGACCTTCAGGGACAGCGGCTTTACCTGAAAGGTCCCGGCGGCGACCGCATATGGGTCGTAGCCACCGGGGGCGGGCAGTTGGAACCTCCCCCGCCGGTCATCTCTCCCTCCGACCAGCCGCAAACGCAGCAATTCCTCGTTGCCCCTGGGGGCGACCTTTTCCGCGTGTACGATCAACGCCTTTACCGCTCGGACGACGGCGGCCAAACCTGGGAGTTGCTGGGACGGGGACTGCCCGGCAGGCCGGTCGGCGCCGTGGCCATATCGCCCGATTACGAAAAAGACCGGACCCTGCTGGCCGGTCTGTGGAACTACGGTCGAGGCGGTGGGTTGTATCGCTCCACCGACGGCGGCGACACCTGGCTCCCCACCACCCGGGGCCTGACCGATATGGAAATCTCGGAGATCGTCTTTTCGCCCACCTACGCCCGCGACCGCACCGTTTTCCTGACAACGTTCGATCACGGCCTCTTCCGCTCCACCGACGGCGGCGACACCTGGCTCTCCCTGGCCGACCGCTACGCCGCCGACCCCTATGATTCGGAGGTGAATCATCTGGCCCTTTCGCCCACCTTCGCCGACGACCACCTGATCATCATCAGCAGGGGCCACCTGCTCCGCTCCACCGACGGCGGCGACACCTGGCAGGACACCGGCATACCCGGCGGCCTGGTGGCCTTTTCCCCCAGCTACGCCGACGACCACCTGATCCTGAGTTCGGGTCGCTGGCGCAGCACCGACGGCGGACAGACGTGGCAGCCGTCGGCCGTTGGGCTGGGGCCGGCTCGCTCGGGGGCGCAACACCTTTTCTTTTCTCCCGATTTCGCCGACGACCAAACCGTCTACATCTCGCTCAGGCAAAATTACGATGCTCCCCTCACCTTGCAGCGCTCTGTGGACGCGGGCCGCTCCTGGGAATCGCTCTTGGGTGGACTGCCCGCCGGTTTTGAGATCGTCTCGGCCACGATTCTGCCCCCAGGCGAGCTCTATCTCACCGCCCTCGACGGACGGACGCTGACCACACTGCCCGAAGCCCTGACGTGGGGCAAACAAACGCTAGATGTAACCCAGCTCGAACTGCAAGACCTGGCGGTCGCCCCCGACGGAGCCATCTTCGTGGCCAACAGCGGGGCCGGCGTCTTCAAATCGGTGGACGGGGGGCGCACCTGGACAGAGACCAACTTCCCTGCCCGGTCCGATCCGATGTTTCAGCCAGGCCGGTTGGCCATCGCCGACGAGGGCACCCTTTTCGCAGCGGCGGGCATCGTGATGGCGCGCAGCACCGACGGCGGGGAGCATTGGACCCCATTGCCCGGCCTGCCGGCCGGCTTCGAGATCGCCTCGCTGGCCGTTTCGCCCGGCTTCGCTGCCAGCCGAGTGGTGCTGGCAGGGGAGAATTACGGAAGCAGCCAAATCGTCCGTTCCTCCGACGGCGGCGAGACGTGGGAGGTGGTCTTCGACGGAGCGAGCGTCGAAGATGCGGCGGGTGTGAGCGCGATAACCTTCTCACCAAACTTCGCCACCGACGGCACGGCATATGCCTGGCTCCGGGGCGGCGGACTGTTGCGCTCCGCCGACGGAGGGCGCAGTTGGTCGCTGATTGAGAGCGAGCAGAGCGGGTACTACGGTCAGTCGCTGGCCGTCTCCCCGGCCGGAGACCTGTATCTGGGCGCCCTGGGCGGACACGTGCTGGTGTCGGAGGACGAGGGACGACACTGGCGTGACCTGGAAGAGAACATCCCCGACGAGCGCGACTGGAGCACCGCGCTGGCCTTCACCCCCGACGGCGCCCTCTTCCTGGGGACGGACAAAGGCGTTTACCGCACTCTGGACGGGGGACAAACCTGGACTCGCGCCAGCGCCGGCCTGCCCCTGCGCCCGGACGAGGAAACACCCCAGGCAGCGCGTGCCCTCTATTTCGACAACGGGCGGCTCTACGCGGCCATGACCCACGACGGCCTTTTCGTCTCCACCGACCTGGGGGAGACGTGGCGCAGCACCGTCACCGGCCAGCCGGCCTCGCCCCTGCCGACGCCGGCGCCGACGACTCCCACCCCCGTCCCCACCCAAACGCCAACGCCCCAGCTCCCTCTCCTGCCGGCCGATTGCCCGAGTCCCCCCGACGACTTCGCCGACCTGTGGGTCGAACGGATCGCCCAACTCGGTTGCCCGGTCGCATCCCAAAGCGTGCCGATGGTGGAGCAAACGTTCGAGGGGGGCTGGATGTTCTGGCGCAGCGACGCCGCCGACATTTACGTCATCCCCTCGGTTCGACCCTACGCCCGCTTCGACGACACCTGGGACAGCAGCCAACCCACCTACTCCTGCCCCGACCTCTTCCCTTCGCAAACGCCCCCTACCCCTCAGCGTGGCTTTGGCAAAGTTTGGTGTCGAGAGCCGCTGGTCCGCAAGCTCCTGGGAAACGCCACCAGCGAGGAACGTCTCTTCGACGCCGTTGTGCAAGAATTCGACACCGGCCTGATCTTCAGAACGGATGAGGGAGTGACCTACATTCTGGAGAGCCGGTCAAACGGCTGGGAGCGCATTCCGTGAAAGCCCCCTGACGCCCGACACCCTCATCCCTCCCTCACGCTGCGATAGTCCTCCCGCAGCCGGGCCAATTCGGCCTCACTCACCGGCCGGTCGCCGTAATGCACCTGCATGTAGGCCGCCGTGATGCGAGCCAGTTCTTCCTCGTGACCGGCAAAAACCTGTGCCAACACGGGCAGATAATCGTCGGGCGGCTGGGCCGGGTGACGAGGATAACCTCGCTGCCGCGCCAGACGACAGAGATTGGCGTAAATGTTCTGCACGGAGATGGCCGCTAACAAGCCACGCCCCACACCAAAACGTCTCACCAGCCCGGCCATATCACGCAGCCAACGTATCCCCCGACCCAGGGTGCCCCTGCCCAGCGTGACGGATTCGCCCCTTTCTTCCTCCCCTGCCTCGCCCCGGCCTGGCTCGGCGCGAACCCTGTCCAAAAAGAGCAACACCAGGCTCAGGGCCAGGGCAATCGCCAGCAGAGTCGCCAGGCAGCGCAGTGTCGTCCAAACCCACGGGGGGAGCGGGGCGACAGCGCCGCCCCCTTGTTCCGCAATCGCCCCGAAGGGAGAATTCTCGCGGAGAGACTTTAACAACTCTTCGGCCCCCTCCCATCGCACATTGGCAAGCAGGCGTGCCAACAGGTTGATCAACCAGGTCATAACGGGTTCCAACACCCAAAACGAGAGCTGCAACACCCCTCGCAACAGCGGATCCAACACAACTCCCAGCGGCCTCAACCAGCTCAGGACCGTTCTAATCGTGGCCGGCGTGTAGAACAGCGATAGCCAGGCAGCACCCCCTACGGTCAACGCTACGGTCAGGAGTAGCTGCGCCACTCTGGGCAGCGGCAGCAGTGCGCCGACGCTTCGGGCATCAACGGCTTTCTCCTGAGTCCGGGCCAGGGAGACGGCGGTCAGTCCCAGACCAAAATAGAGCCACAAGAAAGGAGTCGCGTTTTGATCGGTGAAAAAGTTGAGCAGGCCGACGCCCACGACCAGCAAGAGAATCCCCAGCCGAAAGCTGACCCCCACGCTGAAAAAGTCCATCTGCCGACTGGTGGCGCTGGCAGCCCGCTGCCACAAGAAGAGGTTGATCAAGATCAGCACCAATTCCGGGCGCAGTCCTTGCGGAAAATTGATCAGAGCGTCGAAGGTGTTGTATAACCAGCCAAGATCACCGGCGGGCGCACGAGCATAAAGCCCAAAGCGCACCAACAACAAGCTGCTCAGCCAGATCAGACCCAGTATCGTCAGTTCGTAGCCGGGCGAGGCGACCTCCAGCCGGCTCAGAAGCTCGAGCAGCAACATCAGCGCCAGCAATCCCCCCAACAGACCGGCGAAGACCACGAAAGGTGTCCAATTTCTGGCCT
>JAJRXB010000507.1 GCA_024276515.1 Chloroflexota bacterium | reverse complement strand
CGCAGCCAGGGCAGGCCGTGGTAGAGACCGAGCAGCCGGCGCATCCCCCACTCTCCCAGCCCCGACACCGCCGATTGCCGGTAGTGGAGGTAGCCGTTGTCCAGCAGGAATTTGGGCAAAAAGAGGCCGGGACGGGTGGAGCCAAACCCGTGGTCCGACATAACGATGAGATACGTGTCGTCGTCCACGTGAGCCAGCATACGTCCGATGGATTCATCTACCCGCCGGTAATAATGGAACAACCGGGCACGGAATTCCTCCCCTTCTTTGGAGTAATAGTCGGGATGATAAGGCTCCAGATAGTTCCACAGGACGTGCTGCACGTTGTCCGTCACCCCGAAGACGACCATGTAAAAATCCCAATCGAAGGATTGCAACAGGTAATCGTTGATCCTGTCCCGGTTCTCCAGCAGATCATCCCATTCCCTGAAGAAATCAGGCGTCAGGTTGGGCAGGCCTTCGGGGATGGCCGGCTTGCACTCGCCACACGCCCGGGCAATCTCCGCTTCCAGCGACGGCGGATAGGTGAAGCTGGCCCCGCCGGCCGTGGGTGTGCCGTAGCCGGTGATCATATAGCCGTTGACCGGCTCAGGCGGGTAGGTGAAAGGCACGTCAATCACCACCACCCGTTTGCCATGATCACTGAGAATACGCCACAGCGATTTATGCCCGTGCTGGTTGGCGGGGACCGGCTTCAGTTCATAGGACCCCTCGGCGGCCTGTTCAAAATCGAAGACGCCGTGCTTGCCCGGATTTTTGCCTGTATAGAACGAGGTCCAGGCGGTAGGCGTGATGGGCGGCAGAGTAGAGCTCAGGATGCCGTGTGTGCCCGCTTCCAGCAGTCGGCCCAGGTGAGGCAATTCTCCCCGGGCGACCATCGGCTTGATAATATCGAACGTGGCCCCGTCCAGTCCCAGGACCAGGACTCTCTTTCTGTTTGACGACTCGTGGATATTCTCCATAACCAACCTTTCCTGTAAAACGCTGAGCGATAGCCCTGGAATGGGGATTCCAGGGCTGCCGGAGCGCCGGAATCCCCATTCCGGCGCTCTCCTCCCTCACAGCCAGGGCGGTGAATTCGCCACCACCCCTCAACGGGGAGACTACCCGGAGGTCTAAAGCCCGAATTTGAAACAAGCTCCGAGGGCTACGGTCCACCACAACCGGCTTCGATCCCGCCTTTCCTGCCTGCCGGGCGAGGTAAACAGATACCACCCCGTCTTCAACAACGATGTGATCAAGACGGTCACCCGGAGCATGGTTTCGGCCATCCGGCCATTGTGTTTGCGAAAGTACAGAAACTTGCTTCTGTAAAGTTCAACTCTCATCTGGTCTCTGTTCTGGCTGCTGCTGCCCCGCCAATAGTGAACGATTCGCGCCTGCGGCACGTAATAGATCTGCCAGCCGCGATCTTTGATGCGTCGGCACCAATCGATTTCTTCCGAATACATGAAGAACTGCTCATCCAGCCCCCCGACCTGTTCCACCACCTGACGTCGCACCATCAGACAGGCGCCCAGCAGCCAATCGGTGACGACAGGCTCATCGAGCACCTGTGCCCGGCTGCCGGTGGGAGAGGTGGAACGCCAGGCCACAAACCCCAACGTGTTGACCATCTCCGAGAACAGCGTTGGAAACACTCCACACGACGTTTGCACCCGGCCATCGGCAAAGAGGAGCTGCCCACCGACCGCGCCCGCGTCGGGGGTGGCCTCCATAAAGGAGACCAGGGCCTCCAAAGCTCCCTCTGTCACCTCCGTGTCGCTGTTCAGCAATAGCACGTAGCGCCCCGTGCTCTGAGCGATGGCCTGGTTGTGGGCCCGGGCAAAACCCAGGTTTTCGCCGTTGGTGAGCAAAATGACCTGGGGGAAGTCACGACGCACCATCTCGGGGCTGCCGTCCGACGAAGCGTTGTCTACCACAAAGACCTCAAGCGCCAGCGACGAAGCCGTAGCAAAAACGGACGACAGGCATTGGGCCAGCAAATCGCGCGTATTCCAGTTGACGATGACGATGCTCAAGTCGGGCCTCATAGTCACTCTTTCCACAACTGCTCAGGCTACAGGTGACAGGCACTCGCGGAAGTGCCTGTCACCTATGCGCAGCAAATCACTTCCAGCCCCTCCTGGCCGAAGCGCACCGTGTGCCCTGCGTCCAGCAGACGGGCCTGGGCAGCCAGCAGGTAGCGACGGAAGATACTGTCACGGTCGGGGTCGGCGGCGTCTCGCTTCCACGATTCCACCCCGGCCTCTTTTTGCAACGGCAGCAACACGTGCCGGGCGGCGTAGTAATCGAGGGCGATGGGGTCCACGCTT
>JAJRXB010000506.1 GCA_024276515.1 Chloroflexota bacterium | reverse complement strand
GACGTGCTCACCCCGGACGACGTCGGGCTGGGGTCTAACGGCGCTATCCTGGTTGGCGGGGCCGGCGTATCACCCGAGGTACTGGATCGCGCCCAGGAGATGAAGGTGGCGGGAATGATCTTGGGGGGCATCAGCGCGTCGCTTCACGATCTCGCATCGCCCCCTCCTTTCCCTATCGTGGCCACCGAAGGCTACGGGGACGTGCCTATGTCGCCAATCGTGTTCGAAATCCTGAGACAACGAGAGGGACACGAGGCTTCCATAAGCGGACAGATGGGGGGATCGGCGGACAACGCCCGCCCCACGATCATCGTCCCGCTGGGGGAGCCCCCGGAGGATGCGGATCAAAGCCCGGCGAGCGAATCTCCCTTCCGCCGAAAGTACATACCCGGCGAACCGGCGCGAGTCGGCGACCGGGTGCGGGCGGTGCGACGGCCGCTGATGGGACGGGTGGGCGAGATCTTGGCGTTGCAAGAGGAATCTCGGCGGGTGCCGTCGGGCCTATCCCTGGCTGGCGCTCAGGTCGCCTTTGCTATGGACCACCCTGGGGACGACGAATACCAATTCGTGCCGTGGCTCAATTTGGAGCAGATAGCCGATGGCTGATGGCCGATTGACCGGCAAGTGCTACCTGCCCCAGTCGTAACTACCCAGGCTATCCGGGTAAATCAGGCCAAATCAGCCGGGATCAGGGGATTTGGAGATAACGGTGAAGAAAAAATCCCCGTATCACTTTAGTTTCTTGAGAGAAAAGGGTTGGTGGCAGACGATCATCAGCGGATAGGTAACAAATGAGCGGATGTCTCTCCTCGCGCAAGGGCGTGATCCGCTCATCCGCTACTTTATCCGTTGATAATCTCCTCTTGCTCAGAAAACTGAAGTGTTGCAAATCCCCTAATCTCCCAATCCCGGCCAAAAAACAAGCTCAATCAGGCAAGCCTGAGTAGCGACCAAAAACAAACGAAAGACAGGCGCAGATTCAAAGAGAGGAGCGAGGTAATGACAGGCAACAACAGACTTTTCGTATTGATCGCCCTGTTCCTGGTCGGAATGTTGGTGTTGGGGCTGTTGGCCATTGGCGGGGTGGTGATTTTCGGCACCATCAATCGGGCACAGCAGGCGGCCCGTCCCACGCCGACGTCCACGTTGGCGGTCATCGCGCAGGCCACACCGACCTTCACCTCCACCCCTTCGCCCACACCGTCGCCGACCAACACGTCGTTGCCCACCGCCACGCCCACAAAAGTGGTGCAAGAGACGCCAACCCCCACCGGGGAAGAGACGCCCACGCCGCCAGCGCCCACCTCCACCCCCGTGCCCGGTGCCACCCCCGCCGGTGAGGAGACCACCCCCGAGACCGGCATCGGCGGGTTGGGGGCTGCTCTGGCGGCCATCGGGCTGGCCGGCGTGTTGTTCATCGCCCGCCGCCTGCGGACGGCGAGTTGAGCATAAACAAAAAGCGTAATGACCCATTCCTCTTCCCAATCTTTCTCTCGCCATAGCGACCTGCGCTACATCGCCGAGAGGGTGCTCGATGGCGACTGTTGTGCCCTGGTGGGCGTCAGCAATGTGGGCAAGAGCTACCTGCTGCGAGCCTGGCGGCGTCCCGAGGTGGTGCGCGCTTACCTGGGGAACGCGACCGACGAACTAGGATTCGTTTACATCGACTTCAACCTGATGCTGGAGATGAGCGAGCAGGGGTTTTACGAG
>JAJRXB010000505.1 GCA_024276515.1 Chloroflexota bacterium | reverse complement strand
TGGCAGGTTGGCAGGTTGGCAGGTTGGTAGACTGGTAAATGGTAGATTGGGAATCTGCCCGCGGTGGCTGGTCTCCCCTGCTGTGGCCGGTCTCCTGCTGTGGCCGGTCTCACCCCTGCTGTGGCCGGTCTCACCCCTGCTGTGGCCGGTCTCCCGACCGTGCCACCCCCCTGGCCTCTTCTGCTGTGGCCGGTCTCCCGCTGTGGCCGGCCTCCCGCTGTGGCCGGTCTCCCGGCTGCCTGCTGTGGCCGGTCTCCCGCTGTGGCCGGTCTCCCGGCTGCCTGCTGTGGCCGGTCTCCCGCTGTGGCCGGTCTCCCGACCGTGCCACCCACCGCCGACCGTGCCACACTCTTGCTACTCGGTGAGCAATCTCAGCACAGCGGTCTTGCTGTGGCCGGTCTCCCGACCGTGCCACCGCCGGGATTTGGCGGCTACTCGGTGAGCAATCTCAGCACAGCGATGAGCACCACCGCGCCGATGACGGCCGTGATCAGGCTGCAGATGAGTCCGGGCAAGGGGCGAACCCCAGGGATCACCTGGAACAGCCAGCCGCCGACCACCGAGCCGATGATGCCCACCACCACGTTCCCCAGGCAGCCGTAGCCTTTGCCCTTGACGATGACACCGGTGAGCCAGCCGGCGGCCCCTCCGATGACGATCCAGATCAGTAGTTTCCACAGTGCGGGCAAGATCACTTCCTCCTTTGTGTGCTACTACCTCCGGGCGAGATTCCACCCTCCCCCGGCTCCTCCCTGTCAGCTTATCATTACCCACATCTCGCCTTGCTGACGTCCGCCCCGAGCTAAAGCTCAGGGCTAATAGCCCAAGCACGTTGAAACGTGCTGCTTTTGCCCAGAAGCGTGGGGGAAGCAGTCGGCTTTAGCCGACTTTAGCTATTAGCCTGCGGATTTATTCGCAGCAAAAAGCGGCCGGAACGACATGTGGGTAATACATAGCCCAATTTGGGAGAGGGCAAGCCCTCGCGCTCCCAAACATCATCAACGCTTGACGGGGAGACTACCCCCCTTTTTTGGTAAGAAAAATGAACGAGGATACACAAATAGTCTGATCTGTTACCGTAAGTATACCATAATTGCCTCTCGATAACTGTTGAAACTTCGTATGAATTTTCGGATCTCGCCGGGATTTATCCAAGGCTACCCTGCTGAACGCTTATGGGGAGACCACCCACCCGCAAAATCGTCAGAGAATGGGTTTCTCAGCCGGGCAGCCTACAGAGCATTTGCGGTAAGCGTTCACCCCCTCCACCTCGTAGGGGGAGGGTTGGGGTGGAGGGGACGCCGGAGAAACGCCCTACATCCGGGGCGGAATCTATCTCCGGGCGAGATTCCACCCTCCCCCGGCCCCTCCCTCCCTGGCAGGGAGGGGTGAACGCTTACCATTTGCGCACGTCGGCGTCTTGACGTAGAATTCCCTGGCCTGCTCCGGGCCGTACTGGCCGTGTCCCAAAATTCTTTCGTTCCGCCGAACGATAAGCCATCGAGGTTGCCTGGATGCTCGTCAATCAAATTCCCCCCCTCGAACCATATCTCTGGGTCCTGACCCTGTCGCTGCTGGCCATTCTGCTGGCAGGGCGGGACACGGCAGAGCGGACACGCCCCCTGAGCCAGGCGATGCTCTTCGCGTTGGTGGCCGCGGCCGGTGGCGTGATACTTGCCGGCAATTACCGCAGCCTGGCCTTCGCCCTGCTCATTTTCGACGGGACGGTCGCCCTGTTTGCTCTGAGCCACCGACGGCCGGGCTACGCCGTCGGACGGCTGCTGCTGGGCGTTCTCTCCAGCGCGACCATCGTCGCCCAGGGCGTTGACCGCCTCATGGCTGGCCCGGTTGAACTGGGCGGCCTCTTCTCGTTGACCATCTGGTTGCGTCTGGGATTCTACCCCCTGGTCGAGTCGGGGGGGCTGGGGAATTCTTCTCCGCCGCTGCGCCTGGGGTGGACGGTGACCAACCTGGCGGTCGGCCTGTATCTGATCTCCACCGGCGTCCCGCCGTGGATGGTGTGGCCGGCGGGAGCGGTGATGGCCCTGCACGGCGTGCTGGCCTGGCTGGAGCCAGGTCGTGAGCGGGCGTTGGCGCACGTTGGCTACACGTTGGCGACGGGAATCCTGGGGATGGCAGCGGTGGCCGGCAACAGACCGGCTGTCGTCGCCGCTGCCATGAGCACACTGGCCGCGCTGGTGGTCCTGGAGCTGACTTCGCCCCGGTTGGGCCGCCCTGGCCGGAACCATCTGGTCCGGCTGTGGGGCTACCTGCCCCCTCTGCTGGCGACCGCCTCGTTGGTCGGCGTCCCCTTCACCCTGGGGTGGGCGGGGCGGGGCGAGCTCTACCAGGCAACCTGGGGGGGCGGGGCGCTGGGGGTCGTGGCGCTGGGAGTCGTCGCCGAGGGGGCTGCGCTGTCGGTGCTCTATCGGTATTGGCAACGGTTGCTCCGCAGCGCGCCGGCGGACGAGGTTGACGTCTGGCGCACCCTGGGGGCGACCGTGGCCGCCGTCCCCTTCCTCGTCCCGGTGGCAGGGCCGCGCCTGCTCTCAATTGAATCGCCCCTTGCCCCGCCACCGACCGGCGCGGCGCTAGGACTCGGCGGTTCGCTACTATGGGCCATCTTTTTGGGCTACGGGCGTCGTCGCCTGTTGAACGCCATGCCACTCTCGCGCAGTACCTGGATGGGCGTGCTGCGCCTGGGCTGGTTGCTGCGCGGTCTGGGTCGAACACTGGACACGACGAGCCGCGCCCTGCTGCGAATCCGTGCCGTCGTCGAAGGGGAACATTACCTGGCATGGGCCATCCTGCTGACGACAGGCGTGGGACTGTTGATTGCGCTGAGATAGAGAAATCTCCCTGCTGAGGTTTGTCATTGCCCTCGTTATATGAAGTTCTCGACCAACTGCAATTCATCACCCACGAATTGGCCGTCCTGGGATTGTTCCTCACCGGCGGGCTGATTGTGCTGATGCGGGACTGGCGTGCGTCGCTGCTGGCGCTGCTGGCCCAATACGTGCTGGCCGGACTCATCCTATCGCGGCTGGTTCTGCCGGAGATCGCGTTGATCAAGGTGCTGGTGGGCGCGCTCATCTGCCCGATGCTCTACCTGGCAGCCCGCCAGGCCGGCTGGCGAACCGACCGGGTCACCCGTCACATCTCAAACGACAATAGAGAGAGGGGGCAGGACGTGTTTCCCGCCGGCCGGGCCTTTCGCCTGCTGGCGATGACGCTGATGGCCTTGCTGGCAGTCACTCTCAGTCGAACTTACCCCCTCCCGCACATCCCCCCCGCCGTAGGCCTGGGCAGCTATTGGCTGATTTTGATCGGCCTGCTGATCCTGATGCTGACCGAAGAGCCGCTCAAAGCCGGGCAGGGCTTGTTGACGATCATCATCGGGTTTGAGCTGCTATACACCACAATTGAACGCAGTTTGGCGATGGTCTGGCTGTGGGGCGCTATCAACTTGCTGCTGGCGCTGGCGATTGCTTACCTGGCCGTCGTCCGGGACGATGGCTCACCGGAGAGTGACCTATGATCGAGCCTCCCCTGTGGCTGGTTGTTTTGCCCATCGCCGCCACACCGCTGGTTTACCTGCTCCGTCGCTGGGGAATAGGTGCGCACGTGGCAGCGTTGGTGGCGCTGTTGACCGGACTGCTCGCCTGGAGTTTTCCCCCCACCAACCCCTTCCGTCTGATGGGGCGGCCCTTTCTCCTCGACCCGCTGACCCAGCACGTGCTGGCGCTCCTCTTTGTGATGGCAGCCGTCCTCTTCCTGGTCGCCTGGCGGCTGCCGCAGGGACGGGCTTTCTTCCCCTTCGGCCTGGCTTCGCTGGGACTATTGGCGGCGGCCGGGATGTCACGCCACCTGGGCATCTCCGCCGTGGCTGCGACCCTGGCCGTCATTGGCGCGGTGCCCATCATCTCCCCGCAGCACCCCATACGTCCACAAAGTACCTCGCCTGCGGGCGGGCAGGGAGGGCTGCCCGGATCCACCCGCGCCGCCTGGCGATTTCTGGTGATGATGTTCCTGGCCCTCCTCTT
Organism: Chloroflexota bacterium; assembly: GCA_024276515.1. Taxonomy (GTDB): domain Bacteria; phylum Chloroflexota; class Anaerolineae; order 4572-78; family NAK82; genus JAJRXB01. The sequence continues at coordinate 2,292 of JAJRXB010000505.1, read as the reverse complement.
CTTTCTGCTGGCCGCCTGGCGGGTGGATATGTACCAGGAGGACGTGGAAAACGCCGTCTACCTGGGACAGGCCGCCCTCTTCCTGGCCATGGGGATGGCGATCTGGTTGGCGGCGGTCCCCCTGCACGGCTGGCTGACGGCGGTCGGTGCCGGAGCGCCGCCCCTGGTGGCCGCGCTGGTGCTGACCGGGTTTCCGCTGCTGGCGATGGTCAACCTGTCCCAGGTGCTGACCGAGGCGACCTGGTTCACCTGGACGGCGCAGGCTGGGCAATTGCTGCTGACGGTCGGGCTGATTTCGGCGGCGACGGGGGGGCTACTGGCCGCCGTCCAACGGGGCTTCCGCCCGCTGATGGGTTACGCTGCTCTGTTCGACCTGGGCTGCCTGCTGGCGGCGATGGCCGTCGGGAGTCCCGAGGGTGCGCCGGCCTTTTATGCGATGCTGGCGACCCGGGCGCTGGGGTTGACGCTGACGGGCGTGGCCACGGCTGCCGTTTGCCAGGGGGCGGGGGAGGATGGCTTTGCCGGGTTGCGCGGTGCGGCCCGGCGCATGCCGCTGGCGACCGCTGCCTTGATGGTAGGAGGCTTCACCCTGGCCGGTCTGCCCCTGACGGCGAGCTTTTCCCCTCGCTGGCTCCTCCTCCGCGATTTGGCCCAAACCAACCCGCGCTGGGTCTGGCTGTTGGTGGCGGCCGGCGTTGGCGTGGCGGTGGGCTATCTGCGCGGCCTGAACGCGCTGCTGGCGTCGCCGGCCGGGACAGTTCGCAGTCACCAGCTCCGCCCTCCCCGGCTGGCGACGGCCTTTCTGGTAGCCCTGGGGCTGCTGACGCTGGGACTGGGCCTCTTCCCCAACCCGTTGCTCCAGATGGCAAAGCGATTGCTCGTCGTTTACCCATTGCCCCCGTTCTGAAAAAAATCTCTCTGCCGGGATTGGGGGATGAGGGGATTCTCTTGATTTTCATCAAGATATGGGGATGTAGTGGCGACTTCAGTCGCTTTGGCCCCGCAGGAATCTGGCGAATTTCGGACGCCCCATATCTTGGGAAATGGCAGCCGGCGAACCACAAGATATGGAGATGTAGTGGCGACTTCAGTCGCTTTGGCCCTGCTGTGGACGACTAAAGTCGCTACTACGGAAAGATCGCCAGTGGAGTGAGGCACGCCCACGTGCCGTATCTCGCGAAGTGCCCGCATGGGTATAGCCCCGTTCGCATCACCCTTCGGGTACTTCGCCTGGGATGCTCACCCCTCTTTTAAAGGTAGTTACCCGAGGAGATCACTCGCTGGCGAGCTTGAGGGGGACCGGCAGTGGGCCGGAGCGGAGCAGCATGGCCAGCGTGCGGGCGTCGTCAAGGGTGGCGTCGCCGGTCAGCTCGATAGTGCCCCGACGGTCCACCAGGGGGGTGCGCAGAATGGGGCAATTGACCACCCGCCCGTCGACGACCAGGCACAGATAATAACCACGCAACTCGGCGGTGTGGGCGGCCAGTCGAGCATCGCCGGCCGCGGTGAGGACGAACTCAATCACAGGCCGGCCTTTGTCTCCCAGGTGGGCCTCGGCCGAGAGGAAATCAGCGCTGCTCAGCACGGCCTGATACGTATCCTGATCGGGAATGGCATAGGGGCCGGTTTTCACCAGGTCCCCGACAGGCAGAAATTGGGTGCCGCCATCCACCACCTCCACCTGCCCAACGCGACCCGCCTCGGCAATGACGATGGAAGGCTCGGCGCCGGGCGGCAAAGAGACGACGAGCCGGTCACCCTCCGTGGCGAGAGCAAACTGGTCGCCGCCCTGCTGATAATAAGAGGAGAGGCGTTGTTTTAGCACCTGGCCGGCGGCCGCCACCTCTTCCTGGCTGGCAGGTTGAGTCGCTTCAAGCGTCATGACCACCGGTATCATTTCAGCGGCGGACGGTTGCACATCGGGCAGGGCCGGATACAGCAAAACCAAAGCCACCATCGCTGCCGGCACATAGAGACTGGCAAACCTCCGTCTCGTCATGGTCACTGTCTCCCTATCAACTGGCGGTCTGTTTCATGCGTTTTTGGGTTACTACTCAGGCTTGCCTGATTAAGCCTGTTTTTTGGCCGGGATTGGGAGATTAGGAGATTTCTCTTTATCTTCAAATCCCCTAATCCCGGCTAATTTACAGGACTTACGCAGTTGGTGAGATCGAAAACCCAATAAGACCTCACAGGTTTCCACAGGCTCTCCAAAGCGTGAAAATGTGTCCGTTTGGGTATGAGTTCATCTACCAGGCACTGTTCAAAAACCTGTGAGGTCTCAAGTGCGTA
>JAJRXB010000504.1 GCA_024276515.1 Chloroflexota bacterium | reverse complement strand
GATGGGGCGATGAGCATCCCGCAGCGCCGGAATCCCTATTCCGGCGCGGGCAGAAAATACAGCCTTTCAATACGCAATTGGTATAAAATTAAGATGCGATTGCCCTACCAAAATTTGGTAGTGGTAGAAAAGTAAGTGATATGTCATTGTGAGTGAAATGGACGAAGCAATCCCCGTATTGCAGGCCGGAGATTGCGTCGCTTCGCTCGCAATGACAGACCCTCCGTCACTTACGGTTTAACCACCACCCAAAATTTGCCGGGTGAGGAAGCAAGGGTGAGCATGCCCCACCCCAGCTTGAAATTGTAGGTTGATCTCACTTTATGGTATAATTCAACGACGCTTACCCCGGCTCTTGCACCCTGCAGGCCAGGGCAGGGATATTGGTCGGCTGCGTGCCGGGGTGCCCATTGTGGAAAGTGAGTCGTAACAGGTTTTCGGGTGATCAGGGGGAAACTATGACCATCGCTGCCAGTGAGCTTAAACGTGACTTTATCGTAGTCGATGAGTGGACCACGGTGCAGCAAGTACGTGACCAGGTTGCTGCCACAGAAAACGTTTGGACCTACGTCATCGTCAGGCTGGACAACGGTCAATATGCCGTTCTGCGATTGGCCGAACTCATCCAGGCGTTGCAACAGATCAGTGACGAGTTGCTGCCAGAAGTGCTGGAGACTCCTCTGAGCTATGTGCCCGACCTGCTACCCCCCCGGGCCGGGGACGCCGTCGAGCAGGCCAGCATGAGCACGGCGCAAGCCCGGCGCTTGCTCTCCAGGATGCCCGGCAGGCGGCTGGTGGTGCTGGCAGATGGCCAGGTGGTGGGTTTGTTGGCGCGGGAGGCTCGCGGCGCGGCAATGGACGTGGATTTGGATTGGCTGGATCAGCCGGCAGTTGACGTGGAGGTGCACGAGGGGATGAAGCCACCGTCATCTCCGGCGCCAAAGGGTGTGCCCCGCACATTACGCCCTGAAGGGGTAGAAGAGTTGATGGCGGAGCCCTCTCCGCCAATCGAGATCGAACCCGAAAAACCCGAAAAGCGTTGGATCAACGCCGAGATCGAAGATCACGACAAAGACGAGCCGCTGCAGATGGGCGAAGTTTACACCCTGGCCTTTGACGTGGACACCGAATTGCGCGACGCGGCTGTGGGGGGAGCCACGTTTGACTACCGGTTCAAACCCGACGAGCAACTGGTGGAGCTGACCGTCCAACTTTCGAGCGACGATTTTGAGATTTACACCGGGCCGCAAAAACTGCGGGTGCCGCGCACCGGCAAATCCAAAGGCAAGGCCCGCTTCGACATCGAGCCCAAGCACGAAGGCGAGGGCGTCATCAACGCCGTCTTCCTCAAGGATGGCAACTTCGTCCAGCTCCTCACCCTCAAACTCCACACCGGCGCGTCCCGGCAGCCGGGCGTGCTTTCCGTCGAGTCGCTGGGGCGCCCGGTGGACGCTGCCTTCGTCGTCCAGCCACGGGACCTGAGCCTGACCATCCTGAACACCGGCACCGGTTTTCAGGTCATTATGTCGGGCGCGGTGGGCGCGATGGCCACCCTGCCCATCACCTTGCAGCAACTCGACCAGATGATCGCTCAGGTGCGCCAGGAATTGCGCGACATCGTTTATCTGGAAGCCGGCCCCCAGAAAACTCGCTTTTACCAGACGGGGATAGACATTCCGCCGGAGGTCAACCGGGTGGCCTTGCGCCGGCTGGCCAAAGCCGGTTTCCGGCTCTATCAGCGCATCTTCTACAGTCCGGCCGCCGACTCGCAGGTCAATCTTCTGGGCGACAGGCTGCGCGAGATGGCCCAGAAAGAGACGCTCAAGATTCAGATTTTCTCCCAGCAATTTCTATTGCCCTGGGGCATCCTGTACATGGCCGACGAGTACGATCCGGACCGTATTGACCCGGAGATGTTCCTGGGCCTCAAACACATCATCGAGCACATCCCGCTTCAACAGAGCATGCAGGTCATTGACGGTACGATTGGGAGCCGTCCCAGATTGACCGTCAGCCTCAACGTCAACACCGACATAGATCGGCAGATGGGGATGCCGCTCATTGCCAACCAGCAGAAATATTGGGATAAGATCAGCCAGAGCGGCGGCGCTCACGTGATTGTGCGCAAAACCGACGACGACGTGATGCAGGCCCTGGCGGATGCTTTCACCCCCGACCAGATCCTTTATTTTTATTGCCACGCCGTTTCCAAATCGCTGGCCGAGGGGGGAGGGCCGGATGCGTCGAGCCTGGTGCTGAGCGGGAATGGGCGTCTGACGCTGGAGGATTTGAACCTGTTTGCGCCCCCCAAAAAGGTCCTGCCGGGCGCGCCGCTGGTATTCATCAACGCTTGCGAATCGGCTGAGCTTTCGCCGTTGTTTTACGATGGCTTTGTGCCCTACTTTATGGCCAAGGGCGCTCGGGGTGTGATCGGCACTGAATGCGAAACACCGGCGCTGTTCGCCGCCGAGTGGGCCAGGCGATTCTTCAATCGTTT
>JAJRXB010000503.1 GCA_024276515.1 Chloroflexota bacterium | reverse complement strand
TTGTCGTAAACGGTGACGGTGATGGCCCCTTCGTCGGTGTTGCTGCTGTCGGCGGTGTAGACGGCCGTCCAGGTGATGGGCGTTGTGTCGTTGGGTGGGGTGTCGCCCAGAGCGGTGGAGAAGGTGGCCCGGTCCAGGCCGGCACCTCCGTCGCCGGCGTTGCCGGTGATGGTGAAGGGGACGGCGGTGCTCATATCATCTCCGTAGTAAATGCCGGTGCTGCCGGTGGCGTACAGGTATTGACTATTCTCGATGATTGTGGGGGAGCTGATGACCGGAGAGCTGCCGTCCAGATTCAGGGTGACGGTCACCAAACTGCTCTGATTGCCCACCCGGTCGGTAACGACCAGAGAAGCGACAACCAGGCCATCGGTGTTGGTGTGCACATTGGCAAACGTGCCGGTCAGGGCGTCGGTACCATTGAAGGTGGGAGTGATAGTTTGATCGTCGGCCGGGTTGCTTTGATGGTCCCAGCCGGCCAGGCCGGTGTCGTAGCCGGCCCCGGTCTCGGTGATGGCAGCGGTGAAGGCCCAACCGGCAGTCAGGGCGGAGGTGCGATACCAGTTAGACCCATCATGGTCCAGTTCATCGCCGGCAGAATCGTACTGGGGGTTGGTCACATCGGTGAAAGCGACCGAAGGGTCGGCGATGTCTTGGGCGAAGGTGATGGTGATGGTGTCGGTCAGGCTGTCGCCGTCGGTGATGGTGAAGACGACACCGTTCTCCGAGCTATCGGTGACCCGGATGGTGTACGTCACCGACCAGGTGCCGTCGGGATTGGAGATGCTGGTGGTGGGGGTGATGCCAAAGGCGTAACCGCCGTCGAAGCGGGTGGGGTTGTCGTCGGAGATGGTGACGGTGACGGTGATAATTTGGCCGGCCCCTTCGCCGCTCAGGTTGTTGAAGTAGACGGTGCCTCCGCTGCTGGTCAGCGGTGGGCTATAGAAGAACGCGCTCTTGCTGGACGAAACCGTAACCTGAGTGATCTCCGGCGAGGAACTCCCCTGCGCCAGGACAGGCCAGATCAACGCCATCACGGTCAACGTCAGACCGGCGACGATGGCGATTGCCAGTTTCGGAACCGGTCGCAGGTCCCATATCTTCGTGTCTTCTGCCATATCCACAATTCCTTTGGACAACTATAGGGTTGTTCCCTATTTAAGCAACAACCAAGTGACCGGCACTTAAACATCTGCTAGAAGGGCTCTTTTGTGCCATAATGATGCTAGAAATGGCGACAAAAGTGCCGGTCACTTTATTCAGGAACAACTCTCATACACCGAATTATATGCCAGGCAACCAATTCCATCTACCGCAAATTGACTGGAGTCCGATCGGCCCTGTTCCAGTCTGGTGGAAATACTTCGGGGAGAGTTGAAGGTGACGAGCCTACCCTTGTCGTTCAGACAGAATACGATATGGTATGCCAGCCTTCACAATATCACAAGGAATCAGGAATTACATGTGAAAGAAATTAGAAAAGCGTTAGAAATGGCCGGGGGGATTTGTTGACCGGGGGTTATCGTCGAGAGGGTGGCCCGCTACCATTGTCGTCGTCATCACCGCCCTGGACGGGTGGGGCCTCCCAAACGAAGAAGCGCATATCGCTCTGTGGGCTGATGTCCTTGACCCACTTGCCATCTTGCACCAGGATGACGGCCACCTGCCAGCCATATCGCCCGGGGTTGTAATCCTTCGGCACCTGCCAGGAAGTGGCGCGAGTCTGGGCTGCACCGCGCCATTCGGTGCCGTTTTCCCACAGACGAACCTCGTACCACTGATCACCCTGGAGCGTGCCGGCCGAGTCCCAGGTGAGGACAATGGTGTCGTCCGCCTGGAAGATTGCCTCGTTGGCAGGCGACAGGGGGACCGGTTGGGAGTAGGAACTTGCGCCGCCGCCGGTGGCTGAGGGCACAGTGGGAAGTTGTGCCGGCTGAGTCGTAGCCGAGGGGGTGACATTGCTACTTTGCTGAGTGACGACGAACTCGCGGGTTTCACTGGGGGGGCTCAGGTAGGCGCCGTCGGAGAGGCGAACGACCTGAATCCGCCAGCGGTAGGTGCCGGGCTGAAGGCCAGACTCCGACGTCCAACTGGTTGACTGAGTCCGCCCCACCACGGTGTAGGGAGCGGCCGTCGTCTGCCAAAGCTGGACCTCGTACCACTCGTCCGGGTTGTCTTTGGTGATCGATTCCAACGCCAGGGAGACGGTGGTCCCGGAGTCCAGAGAGGCCTGATTCTCCGGCTCCACGAGGGTCGGTGCCGGGTAAGGATACGTTTGCGAAGGCGAGGCCGTGCCGGGTGTTGGCGTGAACAGGTCGGCGGGTTCGGTGGGGGTGGGGGTGCCGGCTTCTGGGGTGGTCGCTGCAACGATGTCGGGCTCCAGTCCCGGCGACGCACTGACCTGGGTGACAGCAGTGGCCCGGTAAGGCGTGCCGTTGATCGACAGGATAGCTTCCCCCTCCTCCACCACCAACTGAACCTCCGGGTCGTCCACTACCATGCGCATAACGGTCCCGTCCGAAGAGGGTGTTGCTCTAAAGTCGAGGGAGTTCAACCCAAACGAGGTGACAGAGGACATCACGAGCGTCACTTTGTCCGAGCGGGCTTTCAACGTCATCGTGCCGCTCAGACCGCGCAGGACCATAGCCCCGTCCGGCGACCAGTCTTCAACCTGAGAGATAGCGGCCGGCGACAGCACCAGCGAGCTCTGGTCGGGCAATCTCAGGGTGACGCCGGCATCGGGCTTGCTCTTGAACCTGTCACCCGTGGAGACGCGCGCCTCCTCCCCCGCTTTCACCTCTCGCTCCAGGGCCGAATGGGAGACGATCAGCGTGCCTTCGACCACGGTCATCACGGTGCCCGTCGGCTGTGCCGGAGGTGCACTGGTCGGCGCGGAGATGATGCCGCACCCGGCCACAGCTACGAGCAGCCCCAATACCACCAGCCCCTTCAGGATGGCGTTTATTCCCCAAACAGATGCCCGCTCCGGCTCTGCGGTGCAGACCGTGGCAGTGGGGTAGAGGTGAATCAGAATACGTAGTCGTTGCCCGTTGCTTTTTAAGAACGCCATATCTCAACCAGCGAATGCCGTGAACACTTACCGTAACTATCCCCAGCCTTGCGAAGGTTGCCGACCGATGGATTTCGGAAACTTCGATGGCCAACGACGCGGCTGCCTCGGCAAGAATCGGTCCCAGAAACCTTCGCAAGGCTTATCCCAGACCCTCTCCGAGCACAAGGTGAATATAGTTACCGCTTCCCACAGAGAGCCGACAGATAAGCATAATCTTGCCTCTACAGC
>JAJRXB010000502.1 GCA_024276515.1 Chloroflexota bacterium | reverse complement strand
TTTGGCTGGCCGCGCATGCTGCCCTTCAGCATCGTGGTCAGCGTCAGCTTTCGCTGCAACTCCAGGTGCAAAACCTGCGACGTGTGGCGCAAACCCAGCGACGATATGACCGTCGAAGAATGGGACCGCGTTTTCGCCCAAATGGGGCGCGGCCCCCTCTACGTCACCTTCACCGGCGGCGAACCCTTTTTGCGCAAAGACACCGCCGAAATGGTCCTCAGCGCGTACCGTCACTGCCGCCCGGCGGTGGTGACGATTCCCACCAACGGCATCCTCGCCCGACGCATCGTGGACCAGGTGGATCGCATCTGCACCGGCGCACCGCACACCCAAATCGGGATCAACCTGTCGCTGGACGGGATCGGCGAAGAGCACGACGAGATCCGCAAAGTCCCCGGCAACTGGAACAAAGCGATGGAAACCTGGCAGGCGCTAAAAGCGTTGCAACAGCGCCACGAAAACCTGGTGCTGACCACCCACACCGTCGTCAGCAAATTCAACCTGCACCGCTTCTTCGAAATCTACGCCGGCCTGCAATTTTTGGAACCCGACAGCTACATCACCGAAGTGGCCGAAGAGCGCGTCGAGCTGGACACCGTCGGCTGGAACATCACCCCCGACCCCGACGAATACGCCCCCGTCGCCGACTTCCTCAGCCAACAGGCACGTCACCATTCGGCACGTGGCATCGCCCGCCTCACCCAGGCCTTCCGCGCCGAGTATTACCAGCTTGCCAAACGAGTCCTCTACGAGCGACGACAGGTCATCCCTTGCTACGCCGGCTGGGCCAGCGGCCACATCGCCCCCAACGGCGACGTTTGGAGTTGCTGCATCCGCGCCGAACCGGTCGGCAACCTGCGCGAACACGATTACGACATCCGCCCCATCTGGTTTGGCGAACGCATGGCAGCCCTCCGCAAAAGCATCTACGACGGCGAATGTGCCTGCCCCATGGCCAACGCCAGCTACGCCAATATGCTGTTCCACCTCCCAACCGTCGCCAGAGTCGCGTCGGGCGTGGTCCGCCAATCAGTGACCAGAGAGTCGGGGAAACAGGAAATCCGGGAACCAGAGAACGAGGAAAGATCACCTGTGCCCCGCCCCCCACTTCCCTGATTCCCTGTCTCCCTGCCTCCCGAATTTGTCATCTGCCCATTTCCAGTTACAATGGAAGCACATCACAGGCACACAGGAGGAGTAATGGACGACACACTGAATCGCTCGGCGGATTACCTGGTCATCAACCATCACGACGGGCGTGAGGAAAAAACCACTCTCCCCCCGGCAGGGGCCGCTCCCCTCCGGATCGGTCGCGCCACCGACAACGACGTCGTCCTCAGCGACCCGCGCGCCTCTCGCTATCACGCCCAGGTGCGGCAGGGCGAAGCCGGGCTGGAAATTATGGACGTGGGCAGCGCCAATGGCACCTTCGTCGGCGGCCAGCGCATCGAAGCCAACGTCTGGCGACCGTTGCCGGCAGGGACCGTCGCCTATCTGGGCGACACCACCCTTACCTTCCAGCCCAGCGTCGCCTCGGCGACGACCGTGGCCATAGCCCCGGTGACTGCCCCGCCCCCTCCCTCGCCGGCGACGATGCCCCGTCCGCCCTCGCTCCTACCCTGGGGAGGACTCATCGGCGCAATAGTCGTGTTGCTGATCATCATCGGTGGTTTCTTGTGGGCCCGCACCGGGCGGCAGACCCCCGCCACCCAGGGATCGCCAGACTCGTCCACCGCTGCCGTCGCATCCATCGAATCCAGTCTGGTCGTTCAGACCCCGGGCGCGCCTCCTTCCGCCGGAACCGCTCCCGGCGAAACGTCGGCCATCCCCTATCCCGTCATCAGCGTGGAGGAGGTGCGGGTGGAACCCATCATCCTGGGCGCCCTGCCCGACCCAACCCAGGCTTTCATCATCGTGCGCGTGCGGGTGGAGAACCAGGGAACCAGCGACTTCACCGTGTCGCCCGACCAGTTTCAACTGCTCGACGCTTCGGGGACAGTGCTGACCGAAGCGGGGAGCACCTACAGCCAGGCCGGTCTGCGCAAGCTGGGCCTGGCCGACCGTTACCAGAACCTGCGCCTGGAACCCGGCAGCAGCGTGCCCGAAAGCCTGCTCTTTGCCGGCGAGGCCCGATCGTATCAACTCTTCTTGCGCTACGAAACCGCTGGCCTGTCGCCCATCACCCTCGACCTGGGGGCGATAGACGCCAGACGTGAAATCGCCCTGGCTCTGGGCACACCGGTAGCCGACGCGACCCCGGTGGCTGCCGCACAAGCCACCCCCACCCACACCATCGCGCCGACTCCCACCGCCACCCGTCCCCCGGCACTGCCCGCGCCCAAAGTGGTCCCGGCCTCGTCACTGGTGGGGACCATCGCCTATCCGGTCTTCAACGGCACTACCTACGACCTGTACTTTGGCAACGCCGATGGCTCCGGCACGCGCCTGTTCCTCAACGCCGCCAGCCAGCCGCAGTTCAGCCCCGACGGCGGGCGCATCGCCTATCACTCCTGGCAGCAAGATAAGCGGGGCCTGATCACCGTGGACGTGACCGGCGGGAACGAACACATCGTGGCCGGCAACCTGGAAGACCAGTTGCCCACCTGGTCCCCCGACGGGACGGAGATCATCTTCCTCTCCCGGCGCAGCGGACAGCGAGCGTCGGAGCTGTTCGTCGTGTCGTCCACCGGCGGCGAAGCGCGGTTCATCGGCCACGGCGAATATCCCACCTGGGGGCCGGACGGACAGTTGGTCTTCAAGGGCTGGGAGACGACCGGCATCGGACTGCGCCTGTCGCCCCCGGACCTGACCGACGTCCAGGAGCTGACCGACGACGACGCCGACACCGCCCCCGCCGTCTCGCCCAATGGAAAACAAATCGCCTTTATGTCCCGACGGGACGGGGATTGGAACATTTACGTTGTGAACAGCGACGGGACAGGGCTGAGGCAATTGACCGAAGACCCCGCCGACGACGGGCTGCCCACCTGGTCGCCTGACGGCAAAGCGATTGCCTTCGTCAGCAACCGGGGTGGTCCCTGGGCCGTGTGGGCCGTAACCCCCGACGGCAGCGGCAAGCGCCAGCTTTTCACCATAGAAGGCTCCCCCGACGGATTCGTTGCCGGGGAAGACCTGGACAAGAGCCGGGGCTGGGCCGAAGAGCGCATCAGTTGGACGCGCTGAAAAGCAGGGGCGAGGAGGCACAATTGAAAGTCACATTTCTCTATTACGAAGACTGCCCCTCCCACGACGTGGCCCTCGACCGCTTGCGCCAGGTGATGGCCGAGGAAGGCATCCAGGCCGAGATAGAGATCATCAAGGTCGAGACCGAGGAGCAGGCTCAACGCTTGCGTTTCGTCGGTTCCCCGACTATACTTATCAACGGGCGAGACATCGACCCGCCACCGTCCGACGCCTACTACGCCCTCACCTGCCGCGCCTACCGTTTGGAGGACGGCCGCATCTCTCCCCTCCCCTCGCCCGACATGATCCGCCGCGCGCTGAAACGTAATGCGTAAAACGTGAAGCGTGAAACGTTAGCAACCCTCACCAGATTTAGGAGGAATAGCACAATGACGCATCTCAAACCCGGTGACAAAGCCATCCCCTTCACCCTGCCCGGCGTGGACGACAGGCAACACGCCCTGGCCGACTACGCCGACAAAGAAGCAGTAGCCATCATCTTCAGTTGCAACCATTGTCCCTACGTGCGCGCCTGGGAAGACCGTATGATTCAGATCCAGGCCGACTACGCCGACAAAGGTGTGCAGCTCATCGCCATCAACGCCAACGACGCCCGGAAATATCCCGACGACAGCTTTCCTAATATGAAAAAACGCGCCCAGGAGAAAGGCTTCAACTTCCCCTACCTTTACGACGAAACGCAAGAGATAGCGCGAGCCTACGGCGCCGAGCGCACCCCCGAAGTCTTCCTCTTCGACAAGAGCGGCGTGCTGCGCTACCACGGCGCAATTGACGACAACTACGAAAACCCCAATGCCGTTCGGAGCCACTACCTGCGAGAGGCCCTCGACGCGGTGCTTGCCGGCCAGTCCCCGCCGACAGTCGAGACCCCGCCTGTCGGCTGCACCATCAAATGGAAGTAGACGAGTATGTCGGTTGTTAACCCCGACGGCAAACGGATGGTACTGTCGTGCGATGGGGGCGGGTTGCGTGGCATCATCACCGCCCGCTGCCTGGAGCGCCTGGAGGCGCTGGAAGGCAAACCCTGCAACCAGATCTTCGACTTTATGGCCGGCACCAGCACCGGTTCCATCATCGTCGCCGGGCTGGCAGTGGGTGTCCCAACCAGCACCCTGTGCGACTTCTATTTGAAGGAAGCTCCCAACGTATTCCGGCGTCTGCCCTGGCTCTACCGGTTGCTGCGTCGCTTCGGCTGGCGCTACGACAAGAGCTACCTGCGCCAGCGGATGACAGAACTCATCGGCGACGTCCGGCTCAAGGACCTGCCGGTAGACATCCTCATCACCGCCAAAGACACAGTGCGCAGCGAGACGATGTTCTTCGAGAAAGACACCTTCGGCGAGATGCGTCTGGCCGACGCAGTGGAAGCCAGCGGGTCCGCGCCGACCTACTTTCGCCCGTTGGGGCGCTACATCGATGGCGGGGTGGGTGCTTTCAACAATCCCTGCTACCAGGCCGCCCGCGAGGTAATGTACTACTATCGCAAAAAACACGGCCCCGACAAATACCCAGACGGCGGGGTGCGAATGCTCTCCTTCGGCGCCGGGCGGGCCCTCAACACGATGAAGGAAGGAGAAGCCGAGCGCAAGTCCATTCTCGATTGGGCGCTGTACCTGCTGGACGAGACCCTGGACGACGCCAACGACCAGCAGGTATCGGCCACCTATACCGAT
>JAJRXB010000033.1 GCA_024276515.1 Chloroflexota bacterium | reverse complement strand
TGAAGCGGATGGTCGAGGCCTGGCGAGCGCCGGTCACCGTAGTCCCCAACATCCCCGCCGAGTACCCCCAGGGCAATCCTTACCCGCTCGGAGGACGCTTCTCGGTTGCCGTCATCAACTCCTTTTCCCTGGATGAGCCTCTGGCGGAAATTCTGGAGGCAGCGCATCGTCTGCCGGAGGTGGACTTCTACGTCACCGGCGACCTGGCCCGGGCCTCCCATTCGCAGTTGGCCTCAGCGCCACCCAACGCCCGCTTCACCGGCTTCCTGCCCGACGAGGATTACTTCGGCCTTCTGCGGGCTGTCCAGGCGGTGATGGTGCTCACCACCTACGATCACACGATGCAGCGCGGGGCCTGCGAAGCACTGGGCCTGGGCCAGCCGGTCATCACCTCCGATTGGCCTATCCTGCGGGACTACTTCGCCCAGGGCACGCTCTTCGTAGACAACTCGCCGGAGGAGATCGAGGCCGCCGTCCGGGAGATGATGACCGGGCATCGGCGTTTGCGCCAGGAGATGTTGGCGCTGCGGGCGCAATGGCGGGCCGAGTGGAGAGCGCAAAAGGAATCGTTGCGCAGTCTTTTTTACGCCGATCCCGTCTCCCTGGGGGAGCGATCTCCTTCTCAGGAACAGCAGACCGGACTTTCGAGCCCGGCGACCCGTGGACGTTAAAATTATGGGGAGTTCAACGCCTTTGAGGATGCTCGTCGTGTTGGGTGAAGGGGGGCACACCGCCGAGATCGTGCGCCTGGTGGAGTTGTTGGGCGAGGCCTACGCCTACCATTACCTGCTGGCCGCCGAGGACCCTCTTTCTGAACAGTGGATCCGCATTCCCGGTCCGGTGCACCGGGTACAGCGACCGCGCGCGAAGCAGGAGTCCTGGCTCAGCGTGGCCTGGCACCTGCTGGTGAGCAGTTGGCAATCCTTTCAGGTTGTGCGGCGTGTGCGTCCCCACGCCCTCCTGGGCTCCGGCCCGGCCCTGATGGTGCCGGTGGCCCTCTTCGCCAAGCTCTTCGGCGCGCGCATCATCCACGTGGAGACAGGGTCCCGGGTCACCCGTCTCTCGCTGACGGGACGGTTGATGTATCGCTGGGCCGACCTCTTCTTCGTCCAGTGGTCAGACTTGCAGAAGAAATACCCAAGAGCGATTTACGCAGGCAGGTTGTATTGATGATTTTCGTCACCGTAGGAACGACCGATTTCGACGGGCTGGTAGCTGAGATGGACCGCCTGGCCCCGCGCCTGGGCGAGGAGATTTTGTTCCAAATCGGGCGTGGGCGCTACGAGCCGCAGAACGCTCCTTTCTTCCGTTTCGCGCCCTCGTTGGTCGAATACTACCAGCAGGCGGACCTGGTGGTCGCCCACGGGGGGCTGGGCACGACGATGGAGGTGCTGGATCTGGGCAAGCCCCTGGTCAGCGTGAGCAACCCCGACCGCTACGATGGACACCAGGAGGACCTGCTGGGCGCTCTGGTCCGGGCCGGTCACCTGATCTGGTGTCGGACGGTCTCCGATCTGGAGGGGGCCATCGCCCAGGCCCGCCGGGCCCGCTTCATCCCATACACCCGCCCGGAATGTCGCATCCACGAGGTCATCGCTCGCTACCTGAGCGAAGTCTACCCGATGTTGGTGAGCAACGCAGGCTAGCAGGAGGAAGAGCACGGTGAAAGTTTTGATCATCGGTCTGGATGGCGCAACCTTTGACGTCATCGAGCCGTTCATCGAGGCGGGGAAACTACCCCATCTGGCTGCGTTGATGGAGCGCGGGGTTTATGGCCCTCTGGAGTCCACCTTGCCGCCGGTCTCGGGCGCGGCCTGGGTCTCGTTTATGACGGGCAAACAGCCGGGGCGGCACGGCATCCTGGGATTCACGCAACACGACCTCAGCCGCTACGACGGCCTCTCCCAGACCGTCGTTCGCTCCGACATGTACGCCGGCCACACCATCTTCGACATCCTGAGCGATCGGGGGCTGCGCGTCTCCGCCTACCGGGTGCCGATGACCTATCCGGTCTGGCCGATCAACGGCGAGATGGTGGCCGGCCACCCCACTCCCGACCGGCGTCAGGCCTTCACCTATCCCGCTTACCTGGCCGATCGGATCGGCCCGATCATGCTGCTCTCCAACGATGAGATTCGGGGCGCCGGCGTGGAAGATGAGCTGAGAGATGCCCGCTTCCAGACGGACGTGATGGCCCGATACATGCGCCGGGCAGTCCGGTCGGGAGGGTTCGATCTGGTGATGGGTGTGACGGGCATCAGCGATGGGTTCCAGCACAAATTCTGGAAGTACCACGATCCCTCCCACCCCTGCTACACCGTCGAGGAGGGAGCGCGTTGGGGCACGGCCATCGAGCAGGGGTACGCGATGCTCGACGATCTGGTGGGAGCGTTGATTGCAGGTCTGGACGAAGAGTGGTTCATCTACGTCATCTCGGACCACGGGGGAGGCCCACGACCGCCCTGGCAGTTCAACACCAACGCCTGGCTGCGCCAACAGGGCTGGCTGCACCTGGTCTCGGGGGTGGGAGGACGGCGCACCGCCTACCGGCTGCTCAAGCAAGTCACCGATCGCTTCAGCAACCCCTTCCGGCAGTGGGTCAAGCGACGCCTGCCGGGACGCCTTCGGAAACAGGTCACCCGGATGCGACAGTACGGCGGGTTGATTGACTGGCCCCAGAGCCGGGCTTACCGGGTTCCCCTCTACAGCTTCGTCGAGGGCATCCATCTCAACGTGGTAGGACGCCAGCCGGCGGGATGCGTGGGACCGGGGGCCGAATACGAGCGGCTGCGGGAGGAGATCGTAGCAGCCCTGCGCGACGTCCGAGACCCGCGCACGGGGGAACCTCTCGTCGAGCAGGCCTGGCCCCGCGAAGCCCTCTACGCCGGCCCCTACCTGGACCGCATTCCCGATATCGTCTTTCGCATGCGGCCCCAATACGCCGGTGGCGGGGAACTGGATGGCCTGGTCAGCCCTACCCCGCGCTCCTACCTGGAGCACTTCAGCGGCGACCACACGCTGGAGGGCATCTTCATCCTGGCCGGTCCAAACGTGCGCGCGGGAACCCGGCTGACCGATGCCCGGTTGATAGACGTGGTGCCCACGGTCTTGTACAGTCTGGGCCAGCCGGTTCCAGAGGATATGGACGGTCGCGTGCTGTTGGAAGCTTTTACCCCTGCCCGCCCCGTGGAATACGTCGCATCGGTGGGGCCAGGTAGACCGGGGGAGACAAACGAGCAAGGATTGAGCCCCGAAGAAGAGGCGGGCATTCTGGAGACGCTGCGAGAACTGGGATATGTGGAATGATACCGATGATTGTGATGAGAGGCTGTGTTGGAAACTATGAGACGAATAACCGGTGTGTTAAAGATGACCATTTTCGTAAGCCTGAGTTCTATATCTCTGAGTTGCGGCTCTCCTCTGGCTGAGGTACAGCGTCGCGACGTTTTGGAGAATACGGTCGCAGTCGGTGATCCCCAACTGGGCTGGTCGGAGGATATCAAGGACATCCAGCCGAAGAGTAAATGGGCGCGTTACACCCTGGGTGGAGGGGGGGGACAGCCAGGAATCGCCGTTGATCCTACCAACTCCGACGTTGTGTACGTGACGACCGACAACGGGGGGATCGTCAAGTCCACAGACGGTGGAGAGCACTGGTTCCCCATCAACAACAACATCGGCAACCGCAGACTTGGCGACGTTGAGTTGGACCCTCTCAACCCCCAGGTGCTCTACGTGGTAGCAGAAGTATATGCCAAAAGCCCTGACTGGATTGACGACCCGGTGAACGGCGAACTCTACCGCAGCCTCGATGGAGGCCAGCACTGGGAGGTGGTCTACGCCGAGGGGATGGGATCGGGGGATGGGCGCTCCTTTGGGATTGCGCGATGGCCGAGCACGCGAAACATCCTGCTCCCCTACGACCCGTCGGACCCCGATCGCTACGACGCCGACGCCGACGGCCTGACGGATGTGATCTACGTCGGTGGGTGGGACTGGGATGAGACAAGCCCCGACAGGCGAGCCGGCATCTGGAAGAGCACCGACGAAGGCAGAACCTTCGCCCAGATTGCCCTGGAGGACAAGAATATCTGGGTGCTCCGCCAGGACCCCGACGACCCCGAGACGCTGTATGTGGGCACTTATGGAGACGGGCTCTTCGTGAGCCGCGACGGGGGGAGCACCTGGGAGGACTGGAGCCAACGTCTGCCCCTCCCAATGATCAGCGACATCGCCATCGTCCCCAACAGCGACGTATTGTACGTGGCCACGAATACCTTTTACAGCCGGTACAACGCCGACGAATATCGGAGTAAGCGGGGCCTCTACAAGAGCACCGACGGAGGGGCAAGCTTCTTCCCCATCAATGCCGGTTTGGAGAACACCAGCCTGAACTTCGAGGTCCTGGCCCTGGACCCGACCGACCCCTCCGGCCAGACCCTTTACACCGGTCCCTGGAAAGGGAGTAACCGGAGCGTATACCGCACCACAGACGGCGGAGCGACCTGGACCCAGATGCAATTCCAGAGAGCCCAAGACCCACCCTGGTTCAAAAACTTCGATAACTTGTGGGCATTGGCGCAGGCGGACGACGGAACTATGTTCGCCACCACTTGGCGGGGAATCTATCGATACAATTCGGCGACTCAGGAGTGGGAGATCAAGGTCAACGGGCTGGGCAACATCGGTGTCCGCAGTATCGCTTTCGAACCGGGCAGCGACGATACCATCTACCTCGGAATCCTGGATTCCACCCCCTGGAAAAGCACCGATGGAGGAGCATCCTGGATGAACATCGGCGATGGCTTCGTAACCGCCGACGGAGCCCAGAAGGCCAATGCTTCGGACTTTGCTATTTCCCCCAGCCACCCGCAAATCATCTACGCCACAGGGATGGGCCCCAGCAACAGTTATCTCAGCGCCGTCAACAAATCAGAAGATGGGGGGAATCGCTGGAATCCCATCACCAACGGCCTACCCCCATCCCCCTCTGACAACCCCCAATGGCAGGCCAACGCCATCGTGGTCAGCGCTTATAACCCTGAGATCGCCTATGTTGCTCTGGAGATGAGCGCCGGAGGAGGACGCATTTACAAAACCACCGACGGCGGCCGCCGCTGGCAAGAAATCTACACGCTGCCGGAACGTCCCACCGACCTGGCCATCTCGGCCACCGACCCGGAGACCGTCGTCTGTGTCACCGCCACGGGCACCATCTATATCGGGCGAGACGGGGGCACCCAGTGGCAATCGTCATCGCTGGGGGGCAATCTGATTTACAGCGTCGACCTGTTTCCAACTGACCCCGACCGAATCCTGGCAGGCGTGAACGTAGACGGGGCTTATCTGACCGCCGATGGTGGACGTTCGTGGCAACTCATCTTCGACCAGGATGACCTTCGGCCGTTTATGGCGCAGATTGCCTTAAGCGACTTCGCTCGAGCTCGCTACTGGCCCACCATCCGGGTGGCCAGGTTCGACCCCTACGATCCCGATACGATATACCTGGGACACAATCCGGGGGCGTGGATGGGCGTGGGGATTCTCAAATCGAGCGACGGCGGGCAAACGTGGACCTCGTTGGCCGACGAGGGCTTTCAAATGCGCTCGGTGAGAGATTTCGACCTGGATCCCGAAAGCAAGGATTTGGCAGTCGGCACGCACGAGGTATACTACTACCACGCAGACACGGAAAGACCGCAGGCCCCGTGAAGTCAACCATCGAGTTGACCTCATCTGACCAGATGTGCCGCCGTGCTGGGCTAAAGGTATGTCGCACCTTAAAGGAATTTATGCAACGCCGACAGGAGGAGGGCTATGAAACTTTTGCGGATTATAATTAGAATCCTCTTCGTCCTCTGTGTGAGCCTCGGTTTTCTGATCTCGCCCGGCGACACCAGCGCCCAGGAGGCTTCGCCCTTCTCGGTTGACCTGGCCTTCTCCACCCTGGGCTACAGCACGGTGCAGTTGAGTGGAGACCGGCAGGGGCGATGGTTCAACTTTTCTCTGCCGCAGAATCTGCGCTTGCAACCCGGTAGCTACCTGGAACTGACCATCACCCACACCCCGGATGTGCCGTCCAAGCCCTCCGCTCTCTCTATCAGCCTGAACAACGTCCCTCTGGAGATTGTTCCGCTGACAGCAGAAAACGCCGACCTGACCACCTATCGCTACTCGGTGGACGATATTTTGACTCCAGGTCGCAATCGACTGCAAATTACGCTGGATACCGGGGCCACCTGCGAAGAACAAGGAGCCTCGGTGATTGTGGCGATTTTAGATAGCTCACTGCTGCACCTGGAGTATGGCCTGACTCAATATGCCGCCGACCTCTCCCTGTACCCCCTTCCCTTTTACGAGGAATCCTTCCAGGCGGTCGAGACCTTGCTGGTGCTCCCCGATGATCCTACTCCCGTGGAGTTGAGCGCGGCGGCGACGCTGAGCGCGGGACTGGGAGCATATTCCCGAGGCGAAGCCCGCCTGGCAATCACCACCGCTTCTGCTCTGACGCCAGAACTGCAAGAACAAGACCATCTGATCGTGATCGGGACGCCCGAGCGCAACCCATTGCTGGAACAATTATCCTTACCTCGCTCCATCTCCTCAGAGACCCTTGAACCAGAATGGGGGGTGCTCCAGGCGCTCCCTTCTCCCTGGAACCCTTATCGGATGACGCTGGTCGTCAGTGGGCTGACCGAGGCCGGCGTCTTGAAAGCTGCTCAGGCTTTAAACCGCCCCCTGCGCTTCCCCGGCCTGAAAGGCCCGGTCGCCGTGGTGGCCGAGGTCCAGCCCCCGCCTGAGGAACAAGAGCAAACCCAGGTCGTGAATCAGACGCTGGCCGACATGGGCAATGACGATGAAATCCTTTACGGCGCACAACCCCAGACGATCACCTATTACTTCTATCTGCCCATGGGGTGGCGTTTGCAATCCGACCCCCGCTTCGTCCTGGCGTTTAACCATTCCCGCGCCGTCGATCCTCAAAACTCGGTGGTGGATGTATCGTTAAATGGCGTGCCGTTGGAGAGCGTGCTGTTGGACGATAGCAATGCAGAAGATGGAATATTGGAGATAGAACTTTCCCCGTGGGCCTTACAATCGGGCACCAATCGCCTTCGAGTCGACGTGGAGATGAATCGCATCCAGGGCACCAAGTGTGGCGATCTGCTGGATTCTCGTCTTTGGACTGTCTTGCGCAAAGACTCGTATCTGCATCTGGCCTACACCCGCACAGACTTCTCTCCCCATCTGGGGCTGTTCCCTTATCCCTTCCATTCCAACCCCAACCTGACCGACCTCCTGATTGTCACACCAGACACCGTTTCGGCTTCTCTGTTGCAAGACCTGATGACGTTGGCCACAGAGATGGGAGCCAACGCCAGGGGAGACTTCATCGAGATGAATGTCCAATCGGCGAGCGACGTCTCCGCCCAAATGTTGAGCGACTACCATCTCATCTTTCTGGGAACCCCCACCACCCACAGCCTGATCGCTCAGATCAACGACCTGCTCCCTCAGCCCTTCGAAGAAGACACCGGTCTGCTCAAACCTGTGATCGACTCTGTGGCCCTGGTGCCAGACCCATCTCGCACCCTGGGGTTGCTGGAGGAGATCCCTTCTCCGTGGAATGCCGACAACACTCTGTTGGTCATCACCGGAACGGCAGAAGAAGGGGTGGGATGGGCCCTTCAAGTCTTGTTGAACTATACGGGTAAACTCAAGGGCAACCTGGCCATTGCCGAACAGTACGTGACAGAAACGGAAGAGGGAGAGACCATCGTGGGATATGACTTCTACTCCACGGAGACCCGATCCGGCCTGGAAACCCAGAGGGGCGTGCAACCCGTACTGCCCGACCGCGAGCGGTGGATCACGTTGGCCGACCGCTGGTGGTAACGAGGAGATAACTAATGAATGCCAGACTGCGTATATGGCTGCTGGTGACGGTGACAGTGCTGGGGTGGGGATTGCTCGGTTGCCGGAGCTCTCAACCCTCTCCTTCCACATCCACGCCATCGCCGCCGGAGGAGACGGAGACGCTGCCGGCCCTCACCCCTTCTGAGCCTGCCACGACCACGCCGAAGGAGCCGCTGACCGAAGGGACTTCGCCGACTTCCACCCTGATCGTGCTGACGGCAGCACCGGTGAGCACGTTGGACCCTTACCACATGGTCTCGCGTCACCCGGACGGCAGCGTGGGAGTGCATCTGTGGGACACGCTGGTACGCATTGACGACTGGCTCACCCTGGAGCCCTCTCTGGCCGAGTCCTGGCGCTTGATAGACAATCAGACGTGGGAATTCACCCTGCGGCAGGGTGTTACCTTCCACAACGGCGAGCCTTTCGACGCCGAGGCTGTGCGCTTCTCCGTGGACCGTGCCCAACGATTGCCCGACTCCCTGGAACCTTTGGGCCTGACCGGCGGGTTGATCACCGTGGAGGTTGTGAATACCTACACCGTGCGCCTGGCGACCGAAAAGCCGATGCCCAACCTGCCCTATCTGGTCGCCTCTCTGGAGATCCTGCCTCCGGGACGTTACCAGGGGCAGGACGATGCGGCGGTGGCCTCCGATCCGGTGGGCACGGGGCCCTATCGCTTCGTCTCTCAGGAGGCGGACGGTTCGGTGATCCTGGACGCCTTTTCCGATTACTGGCGGGGGGCACCGGCCGTCCAGCGCATCGTCTTCCGGCCCGTCCCCGATGTGACCCAACGCCTGGAAGCCCTCCAGCGTGGCGAGGCACAACTGATCACCGACCTGCCTCCCGCCAGGGCCGAAGAGGCGAACACGGAGACGAGCCGCCTGGAGACCATCGAAAGCACCCGTCGGCTCTTCGTCGGCATCCGTTTCGACCCGGACAGCCCCCTGGCAGACAAGCGGGTGCGCCAGGCCCTGAACTACGCCGTCAACGTGCAAGAGCTGGTGGAGCGGTACCACGCCGGCTACGGGCAGCGCTACGCCAGTTGGGTGAACCCGCCCAACGCCAATCCCGACCTGGAGCCCTGGCCCTACGACCCTGAGCGGGCCCGCAACCTGCTGGCGGAGGCCGGCTACCCCGATGGCTTCGCCACCACCCTGGACACCCCCGTGGGGCGGTATCCCCAGGATGAGGCCATCGCCTACGCCATCGCCGAGCAACTGGCCGCCGTGGGGGTTCAGGCCCAGGTGCAACCGCAGCAGGATTGGGAGACCTACGTGCGGCAGAAGCTCATTACTAAGGAGACCGCTCCCCTCTTCCTCCTGGCCATCGCTTCGGAGGCCAACGACCTGGAGGACGTTCGGAACCTGGCCTACGACTTCCCGCTGAACCCCACCGGCTGGTTCAACGAGGAGTTCGAGGCTATGCTGGACGAGGCGAAGGTCACGTTCAACGTGGAGCGCCGGCAGGAATTGCTCTACCAGGCCCAGGCCCTGGCCTACGACGAGGCTCCCTGGATCTGGCTGTGGCGACTGTACGACTTCTACGGCGTGGCGAACGGGCTGGCCTGGACGCCTCGGGCCGATGGGGTGGTAGACCTTTATTGGTCTGTGGAAGAAGCTCCTTCGGATTAGCACTTGTCCATCAATAACTCCGCACTTTAGAGCGCAGATCAGGCGCAAAACGGCTCCTAAACTCCAAAGTTATTTTTGGACAAGTACTTAGCATCCAAACGGGAGAATACACTGATGGGATTGACCAAGACAGCACAACGCCGGCAGGATCACCACCGACCCCGCGTAAAATCCAGGGTCCTGATCGTCGGTTTGGATGGAGGCACCTTCGACGTCATCAGGCCGCTGGTCGCTGAGGGGAAACTGCCGAATCTGGCTCGCCTGATGGGCGAGGGAGCCTTCGGTATTTTGCGCTCCGCCCATCCGCCTATCACGCCGACGGCCTGGACCTCTTTCGCCACCGGCAAGAACCCCGGTCAGCACGGCATCTACGATTTCCTGAAGGCCAATCCCGCAACCTACGAGTTCGTGCCCGTCCCGGCCCGGCAGCACGAGCACAAATCCCTGTGGCGGATCATCAGCGACCACGGGGGCAAGGTCGTGGTGCTCGACGTGCCCTTCACCTATCCCCCCGAGGAGGTCAACGGCTGCGTGTTGACCGGCTACGGCACACCGACGGGCGACGACGTGGTCTTCACCTACCCACCTCGGTTGCGCGAGGAGCTGGCGGCCGCCTGTGGCCGGTGCGACGTGGGCTTTATGCCGGAGGGCACAAAGTACAACCTGCAGGCCGACTTCTTCCAGAGCTGGGACCGCATCCTGGAGAACCGGGCCTGTGTGGCAGCCTACCTGATGGAACAGGTGGACTGGGACTTCTACATGATCGTCTACGGCGTTATTGACAATATGGAGCACGCCCTGTGGCCCTTCCTGGAGCCCCAGCACCCCGCCTACTACGAGAAGGAAGCTGCCCACTATCGGGAGATGCTCTTCCGGTACTACGAAAAGGTGGACCGCGAGTTGGGCCGTCTGCTCGACCGGTGCGACGATCGGACGACGGTGATCATCATGTCGGACCACGGATTTGGCAGCACACCCACCCCCAAGTATCTGACGAAGCTGCTGCTGGAAGAGGGTCTGTTGCGTTACAAGGCCAATCCCCTGAGCGAGCGGCTGATGCGGGTGGCCCTCCAGGCTTACTATCGGGTGCCGTTGCTCTCCCGCTTCGTGCGTCGGTTGAGCGGCCAGCAGAAGATGGGTCTGAAGAAGATGCTGACGGCCGCGGCCATCTTCCCGACGCCGGACAGGATTGATTGGCAGAGAACCAAAGCCTTTCCGGGAGGATATGGCTTGCAGGTTTACATCAATCTGAAGGGCAAGTACGCCCAGGGCACCGTCTCGCCGGGGGCCGAGTACCAGACGTTGCAGGATCACATCATCAACCGGCTGCTCGCGCTGAGGGACCCGGTCAGCGGGCAACCCATCATCAGGGCCGTCTACCGGGCGCAGGAGATCTACAGCGGGGCCGAGGCAGGCAGCGCGCCGGACCTGATCGTGGAATACAACAACC
>JAJRXB010000501.1 GCA_024276515.1 Chloroflexota bacterium | reverse complement strand
GCGCCGGGCCGTCGCCACCTTCCGCCAGCGTCCCGAGGAGCACCGACGCATCATTCAACAGGCGATTCAAACCATCCACGAGCGATACACGTGGGACAAGGTGCTGGAGCGGGGGTATTTGCCGCTGTACGAGGAGGCCAGGGTGTGAAACCGAGCCAGAGTCAAGGTTAAGGTCAAGGTCGGGGGCAAGGGCTGGTTCACGGGCCCTATTCCCATTGGTGAGCGTGTTCCCCGGCTTGGCCGGGACAGGCGGGCTGATATTGCCAGCCGGGGTGATCATCTGGCAAGGCTGGCCTCGGCCATCGTGACCCAATGGGTGCACAATTCTAAGGAGATCACTACGCTGCTCGCCACTTATGAGTGGGAAAGGGTTTGTGGTTGTGTAGCACCGTCATCTCCAATGCAGGTATAGGTTTCACCATGCACAACATCGAAGTAGATCAAAGTGGCCGCACCGATGTACTTACCAACGATACAGCCCTCGCCTTTTCGGACGGAATACAGGCTGCAATCCTCATCCCGGCATCTGTCAAACGGCAATGCTACTGGCAACTCAAAAAGACCGGCCTGCGCAAGCGCCTCATTGGGATCAGACTGTTCGCAGCAGGACTTGTCCTACTACTGAAACCCCATATAACTACCTTGGAATTGATCATCATTGACCAGGAGTATGAAGGGTGGGAACCAACTATCAAGGAGCACCTATTGCGGCATCTACGGAGAGAACGCCCCGGGATGTCCAGCCAGCAGATTATTTTTCAGCGGATTGGGAAAGGTGCACAGGCACACAGCGTAGCACTGGATACCTATCGAGGGAACCGGGAGCCAAACCAACGGATTAGCGTGGAAGAACTTCTGGCAGTGTGCTAAAAACAACAAAGCCGGGGCAGGCCTGTCATGTGGCCCTCGCAGCCAGGTCTTGCCCCCGGGTGGATACGGGGGATCGCCTGGCCACCCAGCTTTGTCTGATAAAATTGTACCACATTGAACGAAAATTGACAAGCCCATGAGAACCCTGAAAAACCTCCAGGAACGAAAAGAGAAGAGGCGAAAAGCACTGGAGCAAAACCTCCCCCGGGCCGTCGAGCAGTTAAAGTCCCTGGGTGCGCTTCGGGTGATCCTCTTTGGCTCTCTTGTCCGGGGCAATGTCGGTCCGGGGAGCGATTTGGACATCATCGCTGTAACGGACTGCCCGGAGGCGTGCCGTCGCGTTTTTACACCGACCCCGACGAGGCTCAAGAAGCGATGGAGCTGGCCAGACGAGTGTTGGAAATGGTCAAGAGCAAGCTAAAAGAAGGTAGCCCAACACTGTCGCGGACGGAGATTGCCGGACAATCGGCGAAGGGGTAAGGAGGTCTCTTATGTTCGACCTGCTGATTCAAAAGGCCCACGTGCTGCGAATCTCTCCCGCCGGCGACCTGCGCGTGCTGCGTGACCACGACGTCGCCATCGAGGGCAACCGCATCAGTGCCGTCGAGCCGGCCGGGACCATCTCCCCCGGTCGCGCCCGTGAGATCATCGAGGCCGAGGGCATGGTCGCTATGCCGGGCCTCATCAACACCCACTCCCACGTGCCGATGGTCGTCTTCCGGGGGCTGGCAGAGGACGTGTCGCTGGAAAAGTGGTTCAACGAATACATGTGGCCCCTGGAGAGCAACCTGCAAGAGGAAGACGTGTATTGGGGCATGCTGCTGGGACTGGCCGAAATGATCGAGGCCGGCGTCACCTGCGTCGCCGACCATTACTTTTACATGGACCAGGCGGCCAGGGCAGTGGAGGAGGCCGGCACCCGCGCCGCCCTGGGCTGGGCTGTCTTCGGGGACCAGGGAGAAGCGATGCTGAATCGAACTGCTCAGTTCGTCGAGCGCTGGCAGGGGGCGGCGGGCGGGCGCATCACCACCTGGCTGGCCCCCCACGCCCCCTACACCTGCGACGACGACTTCCTGCGGGCCTCGGCGCAGCGGGCGCGCGACCTGGGCGTGGGCATTCACATCCACGTGGCCGAAACCACGGAGCAAACCCAGGCCAGTCTGGAGAAACGGGGTATCACCCCCATCCGCGTGCTGGAGGAAACCGGCGTTCTGGAATGCCCCACCATCCTGGCCCACGCCGTCGGCGCCACCCCCGCCGACATTCAATTGCTGGCCGAGCACCCGGCCGGGATTGCCCACGCGCCCAAAACCTACCTGAAGCTGGCGATGGGCACCGCTCCGGTCGTCGCCTTTCGAGAGGCCGGCGTGCCCGTCGGGCTGGCCACCGACGGCGCGGTGAGCAACAACACCCTCGACGTGTGGGAGAGCATGCGCCTGATGGCTATGACCCAGAAACAGGCCCAGGCTTCACCCGAGGTGATGACCCTTGCCGAGACCCTTTACATCGCCACCCGGGGCAGCGCGCAGGTCATCGGCCTGGCCGATCGAATCGGCGCCCTCGAGCCCGGCTATCTGGCCGATCTCATCCTGGTGGACGTGAGCGGGACTCACGTGCAGCCCTTGCACAGCGTCACCGCCAGCCTGGTCTACGCCACCCGCGCCAGCGACGTGCAAACGGTGATCGTGGACGGCAAAGTCGTCATGCGCGACCGGCAACTGCTCACCCTCAACAAAGCGGAGATCATCGAGCAGGTCGGCCAGTCTATGCAACGGCTGGCCCGGCGGATTCCAGGCAGGCGGATTCAGGTGTATAATCCGTAGCATTCACACAGAGCAGATGACAGTCACTTTTGAAAGTGACTGTCATCTGAAAAGTCCGCAACCCCAATGATAATCCATCCCGAAGTTCAAACCGCCCTCGACGCCGGGCGACCGGTCGTGGCCCTGGAGAGCACCCTCATCACCCACGGCCTGCCCCATCCCAAAAACCTGAAAGTAGCGCGGGCGCTGGAGGCTGCCGCCCGCGAATCGGGCGCTGTCCCGGCCACCATTGCCATCCTGGGCGGCCAGATCACCGTGGGTCTGACCGACGATCAACTGACCTACCTGGCCGAGGCAACCAACGTCCGCAAGTGCAGCCGGCGCGACCTGCCCGTCGTGGTGGGGCGAGGTGAAGACGGCGCCACCACCGTCGCCGGCACGATGATCGTGGCCCACGTGGCCGGGGTCCGCGTCTTCGCCACCGGCGGGGTCGGCGGCGTGCACCGGGGCCATCCCTTCGACGTCAGCGCCGACTTGCTGGAACTGGGTCGCACGCCGGTGACGGTCGTCTGCGCCGGGGCCAAGGCCATCCTCGACCTGCCCCTCACGCTGGAAGTCCTGGAGACCCAGGGCGTGCCCATCGTCGGCTACCGGACCGACGAGTTCCCCGCCTTTTACACCCGCTCCTCCGGCCTGCCGGTGGACGTCCGCTGCGACACGCCGGAAGAGGTGGCGGCCATCGTGCGCGCTCGCGATGCCCTCAACCTGCCGGCGGCCACGTTGGTGACTGTGCCAGTTCCCCCAGACGATGAACTGCCCGCCGACGAGGCCGAGGCGGCCATCACCCGCGCCCTGGCCGAGGCTGAAGCGCGAGGCATCAAAGGCAAGGCGGTCACGCCCTTCTTGCTGGCCCGTGTCAGCGAGCTGACCGGCGAGGCCAGCCTGCGAGCCAACGTGGCCTTGTTGTTGAACAACGTGCGCGTGGCAGCCGCCATTGCCACCGCCCTGAGCGCGTAAGCGTAAAGCATATCACGCCTCACGTTTCACGCCAATCGAACATAGCGAGCAAGCAAACGAGCAAACAGGAGAAAGACCCAATGACCCAAGCAACTGTAACCCTGGTAGATGGCATGCAATTTGTGGTGGAGACCGGCAGCGGTCATTCGTTCACCGTAGATTCCGTGCCCGAGGTCGGAGGGCACGACACCGGCCCCCGGCCATTTGAATTGGTGGCGGCCGGCGTGGCCGGCTGCACCGCGATGGACGTCATCTCCATTTTGCGCAAGATGCAGCAAAGAGTCACCGGCCTCAAGGTGCACGTAAACGGGGAGCAGGCTCCAGAACACCCCAAAAAATTTGTGAGCATCCACGTCGAATACACCATCGTCGGGTACAACCTGTCCGAAGACCGGGTGGCGCGGGCCATCGAACTGTCGGAGACAAAGTATTGCCCGGCGATGGCCAGCCTGCGCCCCGGCGCGCCCATCACCTCCAGCTACACCATCCTCGAAGCCAACGAGGAGACGATGAGAAAGTGAACCAGCCCCCAGGAGGACTACCCGATGCGCCGATTTTGGATTGACACCGACACCGCCTCCGACGACGCCGTCGCCATCCTGATGGCCTTGCGCTGGCCGGACGTGCGCGTCGAGGGCATCAGCGTTGTGGCCGGCAACGTGCCGCTGGCGCAGGGAACCCTCAACGCCCTGTACACCGCCGAGTTGTGCGGCAGCGACGTGCCTGTTTACCAGGGATTGGCCCGCCCGCTGGTGCGCGAGCCTTACACCGCCGAGTTCTTCCATGGCCCCGACGGCATGGGTGGTATGAACTACCCAAAGCCACAGCGTGGCCCAGAGGGGACGCACGCCGTCGAAGCCATCATCGAGACCTTTCGCGCTGCTCCCGGTGAGATCACGCTGGTCACCCTGGGGCCGCTGAGCAACGTCGCCACCGCTTTGCTGCAAGAGCCGGCGCTGGCCAACTGGGTGAAGCAATGTTACGTGATGGGGGGCGCTGCCTGCACTGTGGGCAACATCACCCCCGCCGCCGAATACAACGTCTGGTGCGACCCGGAGGCAGCCCGCATCCTCTTTCGCTCCGGGACGAAGGTGATGATGGTCGGCTGGGAGCACTGTCGGGGCCAGGCCACCCTGGACGACGCCGACATGGCAATGGTCCGGGGCTTCGACACCCCTTACGCTCACTTTGCTCTGGACTGCAACCAGACCGCCCTCCAGGCCAGCCGTGAATGGCTGGGCGATCTCGGCCTGCACCTGCCTGATCCGGTGACGATGTCCATCGCGCTGGATCCGGCCGTTTGCACCCGCAGCGCGTGGCACTACGTTGAGGTGGCGTGCGACAGCGAACTGACACGCGGCATGACCATCGTGGATGAGCGGGGCGTCGTCAACACCGGGCCTAACATCGAAACGTGGAAGCCCCTGAATCAAAAATCGCCCAACGTCGAAGTCTGTTGGGCCATTGACGTGGCACGCTGGAAGGAGACGCTGTATAAAACGCTGCGCTAATTACAACCTTCCGTAAATTCGTTACCAGTTGGGTGGGATCCAGAGCCCGCGCCGGAATGGGGATTCCGGCGCTATCCAGGCTTTCGCAGCCCCGGAATCCCCATTCCAGGGCGGGTTTCTCCTAGAAAGGCCACAGCAAACTGGAAACGAATTTATGCATCACTGTACTAATACACCGGTGGTCTCCCTCTTGCGTGTTGGCGGCGAGAGGAGGCAAAGCCCTC
>JAJRXB010000500.1 GCA_024276515.1 Chloroflexota bacterium | reverse complement strand
TGCCCTGGAGCTGCAATCGGCGGTTGGCCTCGATGATGTGGCGCAGGTAGCGGGCCAACGCCGTGTCCGCGTCCAGTGTTGGCGGCCCCGGCGGGACGGCGTACACATCCCCGGCGACGTTGATCTGCGTCCCGACCCGCTGGCCTTGCTGAGCGAACACGGCGGCCGGGTCCACACCCAGGCCGGCGAGAGCAGCGCGGAAGTTGGCCTCGGAAAGCAGCCCTTGCTCGTACAGTTGTCGGAGTTGTGCCAGTTGGGCTTGTAGGTTTTGTTCTGACATGCTGGAACTCCCATGACCTTCTACCTCCCCGAAAGCTCAGCGGCGCATCGGATGACCGGGAAACCACCGAAAATCATCCCCGCACACCGTCGGCTCACTCTTGAAGCTTTCGGGAAGGTTTGCTGCGGTTCCCCACGACGTTGGTCTGCCAGCCGACGACCTGGCCGCGCTGGTCGAAGAGGGTCGTCTTCTGGCCGGTCACCACGTCACCGTGGACGTCGCCCTCGACCAACACGCCGCCGTGGGACACGGCCTTGCTCGCCGCGCCCCGGGCGATAGCGCCCTCGAGCCGTGCCAGGTTGCCCAGTTGGGCCAGCTCAGCCCGCAGGGTGTCGGCGAACCAGCGGCGGTCGTCCTCGCTCAGCCCGGCCTGCGCCTGGGCCACGACGTCCAACTGTTCCAGTACGCCGTCCAGCGCTTCGCGCAGGTCGGGATTCGCCGGGGCTTGTTCGGCCACCCACCTGGCGACCTGTCCTTCGTCGGCCCGGTCCTTCCAGCGCTGCACCTGCTCGGCCAGCAGATTGCCACCCACCCCGCCAGCGACGCTGCCCAGGGCCATCATCGCCGGCAGCAGTTGTCCGCCCTGGGCGGCCTCCACCAGCGGCCACAGGCTCAAACCGCACAAGGCGCCGTACAGCAGGTAGGGCGCCTCCTGCCTTTTCCATCGTTCCACCCAACCGCCGACACGGCGCAGTTGGTCAGCCGTCTTTTCCTTCCAGATTTCCAGTGTGAATGTCATGAGTGCACCTCCTCCACCATCTTCCCCAAAGCTCAGAGCTTTCGGGAAGGCCAAAAGCTCAAAATCCGCCACCGGCGACCCGCCTTCGGCGGGTTTTACTCCCCCCCACAAGAAACGTGTCTCTCCTGACGATCCCAGAGTGCCAGAGTGCAGAGATTCAGAGGGCAGAGGGGGGAGAGATGGGGGAGACCACCACCCGAAAACCGAGGTCGTTCCATTGGATGGCCGGGTAGTCCCCGTCGCGGCACGCACAGCGGGCGTAGTTCCGAGTGATGACGAACGACCCGCCGCGCAACACACGGAGAACGTTGTCATCCGCTTCCAGATTCTCGCGCCCGTCGCCCGGGTCGTAGGGATACTTAAACTCAGGTTCGAACAAGTCTTCTCCCCACAGGCTCAATGTCCATTCCCACACGTTGCCGGCCATGTCCAGGCAGCCGTAGGGGCTACCCCCTTCCGGGAACATACCCACTGGCGTGGTGCCTCCCAGATCCAATTCGCTGCTGTTGCACTTCGTCTCGTCCCACTCGTCGCCCCACGGCCAGCGGCGTTCAGCCCCCCCTCGGTCCCCCCCGCCAGCGGGGGGGAGGCCGCCCCGCGCCGCC